>CAZNZR010000006.1:0-45983 GCA_964577655.1 uncultured Candidatus Saccharibacteria bacterium
GGAGCGAATCCATACGCCATAAATGGTGAACGGATTGCTTTAGCTGTTTTGTTTGCAGCATGATTGAAAAATTTTAACGATTTATTTTCATTATCGGAAACCACATTTACAAACAACTATATGTCGAATCCTGACACTCCCAATCTTTATATTTTATCACAAATATGATTTTTGTAAATATTTGTCTTTATTATAATAAAAATATATAATTTATATATAATTATAATAAAAAATATAAAAATATGTCACTAACCGGAGGCCCAAAATTACAAGTGGGTAGCAATCAAGAAAAAGAAAGAGAAGCAAAACAATATAAAGATATGACCAAACAAGAGTTTGGTTTGTTTATAAATGATCTATGTAAATCCCTAAGAGATAAAGATTTAATACAAAAAAAATTAGCTGAAATTGGATATCCTTTTCAAATTGCTTTTACAAAAAATGAAGAAGCAGATTTGTATCAATATATGCTTATGGCAAACTGGAAAGACGGTTCGATAATAACGAACTCAAAAAATTCTTGGGAGGAAAGGGGTACTGATAAATACTAATAAAACAAGGTTCAACAAGTAATTGCAACACTTTAATATAATTAAAGTGTATGAAATTTAAACATTTAAATATTAAAGAAAGAGAAAAAATTCAAGAAATGCTTTGGAATAAACAAAGTATGAGACAAATTGCCAAAGAATTAAAAATATCTGTTTCTAGTATTAGTAGAGAAATTAATAAAAACATACCTAAGGAACAAAAAAGGTATACTCCAAGATTAGTGGATGAAAGAGCGCAAGAGAAAAGAAAAAGTCGTAGAAGAAAAAATTCTGTTACAAAATAAACATTTGTTCTATAATTTAGATTATAAAATATTTTTCTTCTCCCTTTTAAATTCTTTTAATTTTATTGTTTCTCTTTTATCGACTTTATTTTTTCTTTTGCCGATTCCAACTTCTAATTTTAAAAGTCCGTGATGATCGTAAATTTTAATAGGGAGCAGAGAAAGACCTTTTTCAGATTCGGTAGCGAGTTTTAAAATCTCAGACTTTTTTAAAAGTAATTTCCTTGTCCTGTCATTTTTTACATTTTTTTGATTTTCACGTTCATCTTTAGAATTTTGATAAGGGGACACACTCATACCGACAATGTATGCTTCACTACCACGAATAATAACTTTCGCTCCATCAATTTGAGCTTGAGAAGATCTGATAGATTTTACTTCATTACCAGTTAACTCTAGCCCAGCTTCTATTTTGCTAGTTACTTCATAAATCAAATGTATTTTTTTATTTTCTACGAGAGACATATTTTTCACATTTTACCATAAATATGGTAATATTTTGTCATGATAAAGATAAAAATCAAAAGGATAAAAACACCCATAAATGGTAATAAAAAGAAGAAACCTAAAAATATTATTTGGCAGATGTTAAATGTATTTATATTTTTTTTGATTTTAATATTCATATACTCTTCTGTATCTTCTATATTAGAAAAGAAAGACACTAGAAAAGAAGTGGAAGTCTCAATGGGAGAGATAGTTAAGAATATAAATCTTTCTACTACTACTAAAAACATAATCGTAGATGGCGCTAAAGTATCCCTAGAATCAGGGACAGACACTTTGTATATAGCAAAGAAAGAATCAGGAGAAAGCTTTTTAAATATTTTAAAAAATTACGAAGTCTCCTCTAACACTCTTTCATTACTTAATATAAAAGTAAAAAATGAAGAAGATTCTTCTTTTTGGTCTATTATCTTACCTATATTGTTACCAATATTATTTTTGGGTCTCATGATATATATGCTAATGCGTGGAGTAAAAGGTGCAAATATGCAAGCGCTTTCTTTTGGACAGACAAGAGCAAAGTTAATAGATCCTAATGACAGTAAAAAGAAAATTACTTTTAAGGATGTGGCTGGAGCAAAAGAGGCAAAGCAAGAGCTTGAAGAAGTTGTAGACTTTTTAAAAAATCCAAAAAAGTTTCTTGATATTGGAGCAAAGATCCCTAAAGGATTATTACTTATGGGTGCACCAGGAACCGGTAAGACTCTTCTTGCGAGAGCAGTCGCTGGTGAAGCTGGAGTACCATTCTATCATTTATCAGGAAGTGAATTTGTAGAGATGTTCGTCGGAGTTGGAGCCTCTAGAGTGAGAGATCTATTCAGAGAGGCAAAGAAAAATTCTCCAGCCATAATATTTATTGATGAGATAGACGCGGTAGGAAGAGCAAGAGGAATAGGACTCGGCGGAGGTAATGATGAACGCGAGCAGACTCTTAATCAGATACTGGTAGAGATGGATGGATTTGAGCCAAATGAAAAATTAATTGTAATAGCTGCGACAAATAGACCAGATGTACTTGATAGAGCGCTACTGCGACCAGGAAGATTCGACAGAAGGGTAATGATAGATCTTCCAGATAGAGAGAGTAGAGAAGAAATATTAATAGTACACAAAAAAGAAAAGCCTCTCGCAGAAGATGTAAGCCTCAAAGTAATAGCAGAGAGGACACCTGGATTCTCTGGAGCTGATCTCGCGTCTATCATGAATGAAGGAGCAATACTTGCAGCAAGAGAGGAGAGGAAATTAATCTCTCAATATGATCTTATAAGAAGTATCGAAAAGGTAATGCTAGGCCCAGAGAGAAAGACACATCTTCTTTCTGATAAAGAAAAAGAAAAGACAGCTTATCATGAAGCAGGACATGCACTTGTTGCCTCACTTCTTCCAAATGCTGACCCTGTACACAAGATATCTATTATCTCAAGAGGTAATGCCGGAGGATATACTCTTAAACTTCCTCTTGATGATAAGAGACTCCTAACAAGGAAAAATTTTATTGATGATATTGCTATGGCGTATGGTGGATATGCTGCAGAAGTAGAAGTGTATGGCGATGTATCTACTGGACCAAGTGGAGACTTGCAATCTATCACCGCGATAGCTCGCGATATGGTAATGAAGTATGGTATGAATGAGAATGTTGGACCACTAGCCATAGAGAGTGATGAAAAGAAAGTAGTATATGGTAATCTCCAAGATTCAAAAAATATTATTGGTCACAATCTAGCTGATAAAGTAGATGAAGAGATAAAGAAAATATGTGAAGAAGGACTAGCTACAGCAAAGAGAATCATAAAAGAAAAAAGAAATGTGCTTGATTATATTGCAAAAGAGTTGATAGAAAAAGAAAATATAGAAAGAGAAGAATTTGAAAAGATTCTTATTCTTCACGGAATAGAAGTTAAAAAATAATTTAAATAAAATAAAAAGGCGACCGACTGTCGTCTTTTGTTATTTTTATGCCTGGCCATAGCAAGTATTTCTGCCGCGATCTACCTTATGAATCTCAGATATTTCTTTAAATTTACTCGGACAGGTACCTCTCCGTACTTTTGACTCACATTGGCAGGTCCCAACAGTTTCAGAGCAGTAGTGAGTTTTTAGATTAGTAGCTGTTTTTGGATCGCTAGGTTTTTCTTGTTTTTCTTGTTTAAGATCTGGCATAGATAGAAATTTAAGAGGTTAAATAAAATCTTTTTTAAAGAACAGACTTTTATTCTATCATTATAAATAAAAAAGTAAAGTGTAATTTTGATTTTAAAAATGTTAGAATTATAGAATAAATTAATATTATATAGCTATGATTATCACTCATTTTAACAAGCAACATTTCAAGATCCAATTAGGAGATCTAACTATCGCTCTCAATCCTGTATCTAAAGACTCCACGTTAGAAGCTAATAAATATGGAGCAGATATAGTATTGGAGACTACCAATCATCCTGATTATAATGGTGGAGAGATGATGGCTTATGGAGACAGAGAGCCTTTTATCATAGCCTCTCCTGGAGAATATGAGATAAAAGATATATTTATAAAAGGTTTCGGGTCTTATGTTGATTTACCAATAGATAATAAAAGTAAAGATAAGCTCCATCTTCAAAATACTAGTTATGTATTTACAGTAGACAATATGAAGATTTGCTTTTTAGGTTGCCTTAAGCAAGATCTATCACCAGAACAAAAAGAGATTATTGATGAGATAGATATCTTATTCATACCAGTATCTAGTAATGAAGATATGCTGAACGCATTTGAGGCTAGCAAACTTTCTACCAAGCTTGAACCTAAATTGATAATCCCAATGGATTACGATGATAAATCTCTTCAGATTTTCTTAAAAGAGTCCGGAGCTGATCTTTCTAAGATAGATAAATTAGACAAGCTCACAATAAAGAAGAAAGATATAGAGGCAAAACAAAACGAAATAGTACTATTTAAGATATAGTATAATGAAAGCATGTCTAATTTTATAAAAGATTATATAATCCGTATGCGCTCAAGTGATGAGAAGACAAAGCACAGATCTGCTCTAACTATATCGATAGTCGCATCAGTCATTATGCTCTCTATAGTATTTATTTTTATTAAAGATTCTTTTTTGAATATTTCAACGAATGATAAAGTTGAAAATGTGGAAGCTACAGCTAATGATAAAAATAATGTAATCTCACCTATCTCTTCTTTTTCTAGATTTATAAAAGATTCTGGTAAGAGATTTGGCGAGCTCAGATCTACTTTTGGAGAGATGTCTTCCGCTGTAAAGCAAGTTAATAATATTGGGAATCTCGCAGAAGAAAATATTGCTACCACAAGCATAGAGTTTAGTACCTCTACGGACTTACATAGCCTAGAATCGACTTCTTCTAATTCGCAATAATCTAGCTTACTTTATAAGACACACTCAGTATATATATAGTTGACATATTTTTATATTCGTGTATACTGTTAATCCGTTCTTATTTAATAACCACAAAAATTTTCTTATGCAGCAGCAGATTGATGCGCAGATTGATGCGCAGGTCGAAAGGTGTCATGGTAATTTTGGAGCCCTGATATACTTGTTCTTAAAGAACAAATTTAACCTTAATTCCAAAAAAATTTTTACTGCTATAGAAAAAAGTTTTAAGGATTTATCTTTTTCTGAAAAGGGGAAAAGTATAAGCCTATTAAAGGCTTATAGCAGTACAGAGGGCTGCCATATATTTTCATCATTATGTGAAAACGAAAAAGTGAAAAGTAATGAAGAAAATATTTTGACAGCAGAAGAGAAAGCTGCTTGAGGATTATTGTGGTGCAGTTGAGGGCCCAGTGCTTTATATTGGGTCTCGGAAAGTGTCGAGCAATCGACACTTTTTTGTTTGTGTTTGATGCTAAAAAATGCTATAATTTACTTATGAAATATAGCGTTTTTTATTTTTTATTATTAAAATAATTTCAAAAATATGGCAAAAAAAGATAGTCAAATAGACGAGGAGAAAAATATTGAGAACGAAGGTGTTCAGCATGACAAAATAGTAGACATAGATATTTCTAAAGAAATGAAGCAAAGCTATATTAATTACGCTATGAGTGTGATCACTGATCGCGCTCTTCCTGATGCAAGAGATGGTCTTAAGCCTGTACACAGAAGAATACTTTATTCTATGCATCAGAATGGACTTACTCCTTCAGCTAGACCTAGGAAGTCAGCAACTGTAGTTGGAGATGTGCTAGGTTCATATCATCCACACGGAGACTCTTCTGTATATGAAGCTATGGTTCAATTAGCTCAAGACTTCAAGACAAGATATCCTCTGGTCATAGGTCAAGGTAACTTCGGAAATATTGATGGAGATAGTGCTGCAGCTTATCGTTATACTGAAGCCAAAATGTCAAAGATGTCTACTGAGATGCTTCGCGATATTGAAAAAGACACCGTAGATATGAAGCCTAATTTTGATGGTACAAAAAAAGAGCCTACAGTAATGCCCACGGCTGTTCCTAATCTTTTATTAAATGGTACTCTTGGTATTGCTGTAGGAATGGCAACAAATATCCCTCCCCATAATCTTACTGAGCTCATACAAGCATCTGTTCACCTTATAGACAATAAAGAAGCTACCACAGAAGATCTTTGTGAATTTGTGACAGGACCAGACTTTCCAACAGGGGGAGTAATTTATGGTAAAAGTGATATAGTGCACGCTTATGCTACTGGGAGAGGAGGAATAACTACTAGAGGTGAGGCTGAAATAGTAGAGTTAAAAAACGGTAGCTTCCAAATAATAGTGACTTCAATTCCTTTCAGAGTAGTAAAATCTACTCTCGTAGAAAAGATTGCAGATCTAGTGAGAGAAAAGAAAATAGAAGGTATAAAAGGTCTTCGTGATGAATCTACAAAAGATATAAGAGTGGTTATAGATCTTAAAAATGGAGTAGAGCCACAGAAGGTATTAAATTATTTATATAAACACACACAACTCGAAGAGACTTTTCATGTAAATCTCGTATCTCTTGTTGACGGAGTTCCGCAGACTCTTAATCTAAAGTCTGCTTTAGAAGAATTTCTTAAACATAGAAAAGTAGTAGTTAGAAGAAGGACAGAATTTGAGCTTAAGAAGGCAGAAGACAGAGAGCATATATTATTAGGACTTAAAAAAGCTCTTGATCACATAGATGAGATTATAAAATTAATCAGAAAAAGCAAGACGGTAGAAGAAGCAAAATTAGAATTAATGAAGCAGTTTAAATTTTCAGATGCTCAGGCTCAAGCCATATTAGATATGAAGCTTCAAAGACTTGCTGGTCTAGAAAGAAAGAAGATAGAAGATGAATTAAAAGAAATACAAGATCTTATAAAAGAGTTAAAAGATATTCTCTCTAGTGAGAAGAAAATGCTTAAAATAATAAAAGACGAGCTTATTGAGATTGGAGAAAAATACGGAGATGAGAGAAGAACAAAAGTGATAAAGTATAAAGCAAAAGAATTCAATCCTGAAGATCTTATAGCTGAGAAAGAGGCTGTACTTATTTATACAGCTGGTGGATATGTGAAGCGTACAGATCCAGATGAATTTAGAACACAAAAGAGAGGCGGTGTGGGAGTGGTAGATATGAATACTAAAGAAGAAGACTTCATCACTATATCTCTAACTACCAGCACTCACTCAGACTTGTTATTCTTCACAGACAAAGGTAAAGCCTATCAGATCAAGATGTATGATGTGCCAGAAGGTAAAAGGGCTACAAGAGGCAAGAGTATTATGAATTATTTACAGCTATCAAGTGATGAGAAGGTGACAAGCATTCTTCCTATGCCAAAGGATATTAAGAATTCATCTGTATCATTAGTCATGATTACTAGAGACGGCACAATTAAAAAGTCTAGCGCAGAATCATTTAAAGATGTGCGTAGGAGTGGGCTCATAGCTATCAAGCTTGATGCTGGTGATGTATTGCTTTCTGCATTATTCGTAGAAAAAGGTGATGATATTATTATGACTAGTGTTGAAGGACAATCAATCAGATTTGCAGAAAAAGAAGTTCGCGAGATGGGGAGGACTGCGGGAGGAGTTAGAGGTATGAAGTTAGGAAAAGGTGATCATATAGCAGCGTGTGATCTTATAAAAAAAGATTTAGTAAAACTTGCTAAGCTGCTGGTCGCAACAGAGAATGGTTATGGAAAGATGACTAAGCTAGATGAGTATAAGACTCAAGGCAGAGGAGGATCTGGTATCAAGACAGTAAGTATCACAGCTAAGACTGGTAAACTCATGGTCGCAAAAGTAATAGTTGACGAAGAAGCAGAGATGCTCGCTATCTCTAAAAATTCTCAAGTTATCAAGACTGAGCTAAAAACAATACCAACTCTAGGTCGCGCCACTCAAGGAGTAAGGATAATGAAATTGAGAGAAGGCGACTCTGTCGCAAGTCTAGCAGTGTTGTAGAATATTAAATTTGACTTTAATTAATGATTAGTTTATCATTTAGATGGTTTTTATTTTTTAATTAAAAAATCTTAAAATGAAGGAAATGGAAATCACTTCCTTTGTGGGCACAATTGTCCATAAAAGTAAAAAGAATCTCTTTCTTTATATATTAGAGTGGTTTTTAAACTTTTACGCACAAAGGTTCAAGGTCTTAGTTTTAGTAGAAGATGAAAGAGCTTTAGAAATATTAAAAGAAAAAGATCCTAAGACTTTTTCTACTAGCCAATTGATTGGGGTAAACTTTACAAAAACTAAAGAATTCAAAAGTTACCTATTAGGCTCAAAAGTGAAAGTGGTCTTAAAAGAGATTCCGATACACAATCAAGCAGGAATAGCTGTTCCTGGTTTGTCTGAAAAGGTGTGTGAAATAACTTCTATTATTTAAGTTATTTAAGACTGGCCACCGCCAGTCTTTTTTCATGTTAAAATATTTATATAAATATATGTTTTTATCTCCAGCGCAAATAGTAGAAAATCTAAATCTCAAAAAAGGTGATGTGGTTGCAGATTTTGGCTGTGGAGCAGGAGTTTATGCTTTTGTCATATCTAAGCTAGTTGGTGACAGAGGAAAAGTATACGCAGTAGATATTCATAAAGAAATATTAGAAAAAATAAATCATGAAGCTGATAAGATGAATATTATAAATATAGAGACCATACTTGCTGATCTGGAGAAAAAGGTAGAGATAGAAAGCTACTCTTGTGATTGCATTATTTTGTCTAATATACTATCACTCGTTGGGGATATAGATAGAGTTCTAGAAGAAGCAAAAAGAATACTTAAGCCGGACGGCATATATCTTATAATAGATTGGAGACATACTGAGGAAGTCCTCTCTCTTAAGAGGGGGCACATTTTAAAAGAAGAAGAGATAACGGCTGTCCTAGCTAAAAATAATATTTTTGTTAAAAAACATCTTCCTGCTGGTAAATATCATTACGCTTTTACGGCTGTGTAAGAGCAAGGTCTCAAGATTTTGATATTTGATATTGTGATATAATTTTATTTATATATGAACTTTAGTAAATATTTTAACTTTAAAGGAATTGTCTTTGGTATTGGTATTTTTGCAGTAATAATAGCCATCTTAGGATTTTCAGGTAAGCTACCTATTTTTAATTCTAAAAGCGAACAAAAGCTTACTGGTAATATTTTAGTGTGGGGTACAATTCCGGCTTCTAATATGTCTGACTTTGTAGGTATTTTTAATAAAGAAGCCAAGACTTATACTATGACGTATAAAGAAGTATCTTATATTGATATTAATAATAAGTTAATACAAGCTTTAGCAGATGGGGTGGCTCCAGATCTTATATTAGCTCCTTCTGATATAGCTTTTGCAAATATGGGAAGAGTTTTCCCGGTTAGCAGCGCATCTATAAGCGAATCATCTTTTAGAAATACTTTTATAGATATGTCCTCGCTATTAATATCTATGCCATATGGATATATAGGACTTCCTATTTCTGTGGATCCATTAATTTTATATTATAATCGCGATATATTATCTAGTAATGGTTTTCTCGAAGCCCCAAAGACCTGGAGTGAGCTGTATAATTATGAAGAGAAGATAACTAAGACAAATGCGGGAGGTGATATAAGTCTTTCTACTATAGCATTTGGCACATATGATAATATCCCGCATATTAGTGATATATTATTAACTCTAATAATGCAGCAAGGGCAAACTCCTGTAGTACAATCTGTAGGCAGAGATACTGATGGCAACTCAGTGTTTGTGTATAATGTGCTAACAGATCAAAGCGCTAGCGAAAGCGGACTTTCTCCTCTGAATTCTGCTTTAGCTTTCACCAAAGATTTCTCAGATACTCAGAAATCTACTTATAATTGGAATGCAAAATCTAAAAATGCTTTAAATGAATTTATTGCAGGCAATCTTGCTTTTTATATCGGATATGCTAGTGAAGCTTCTTATATAAAGTCAGCAAATCAAAAATTATATTTTGATTATACATATGTCCCTCAGGTTGATGGGAGTAAAACGGCTGCTACTTTTGGTAAGTTATATACTATATTCATGCTTCGCACAAGTCCAAATCAAAATCTTGCCTATCAAGTTATGATAGCTCTTGCTACAGGACCATTAAGTCAGAATCTGGTGGCTATGACAGGAGGAGTATCGGCTCTTAAAGCTAATATATCTTCAGCAATCTCTTCTGGCGATCAGGGTGCAGAAGTATTTGGTAATAGCGCTCTTATCAGTAAAAACTTTTATGATTTGCATAGAGAAGATCTGGAGAGGCTTATGCGTGAAGCCATAAGACAAGTGTATAATGGAGAAAAAAGTACCGTAGAAGCAAGTAGTGAATTTACAGAAAATCTTCAAGCTGTTTATACAGGAGAATAATAAAAATATGAAAAACAAAATCTTTTTTACAAAAAACTTTATTAAAAATAGTATCTTTATTTTTTTAATTTTATTGTTTTCCTTTTTTAATATTTCCAGTTTTGCTCAAAATAAAAAAGAAGGAGAAGTTTGTACTGTACTTGCCGGAGACAAGACAAAGACGGAATGTCTTTCTGGATATTATTGTAAGAGCACTTCAGGTGCTGTCGGATCAGCCGGGGTGTGTACGATGGTCCCTCAAGAAGATTTTGGAGGCTTTAATTCTGGTTCTGGTGGAGGAGCGGGAGCATCTGGAGACATAGTAGGTGGACAAGCTGTGCAGAGCTTAGATAATCTCAGTAATGAGGGAAAAGGTATTATTCCTTGTGACACAGGAGCCAATCCAGAAAAGTGTACCCCAAAACATTTGGTTAATTTAATTAAGACACTGGGGCAAGTTTTTATTTATCTTATAGTTATCGCTTTAGTATTAACACTCATCATATCAGGAGTAGGATATGTCTATTATGGTAAAAATCCAGGCTACCTAATAAAAGTAAAAAAATATATTAGTAATGCCTTTTATGCATTGTTAGCTATAATGTTAGTTTTTGGAGTGGTCTTAGGACTTTTATCAGCAGTCGGATTCAATGAAGAAGTTTTAGGCTTTTTAAAGCAGATTTTAGCCTTTGATCCTTCTAGTATTCACTTTTTTCAATCTGCTTTAGCTCAAAACATTCCAAATATAGATACTGGCTCAAGTACTAATTATATTAATTTCTTTCCTAAGCAGACTATTGGTTCACTTTTGCTTCTTACTATTAGATTTTTAGTAAATTATATAGCTGCTCCAGCGCTTGTGTTAGCTGTTATTTATGCTGGATTTTTATTTGTAAAAGCCCAAGGTAATCCTAAAGAGATAGGCGAAGCTAAAAAATTTGCAGAAAGAGTTCTTATAGGTATAGTGATAGCGGCTTCAGCTTCACTTGTAGTGAATATAGCTCTCAATACTGTGAATGATGTAGCTCGTAGCTTAGTAAATTAAGTCTAAAACAAAAATACTGTGATATAATTAAAGATATTAATCAATATCTTTAATTTTCATTTTATGAAGAAAAAATTTTTAACTTTTGCTTTATTTTCGTTAACTTTTGCTTTTTTATTTTTTGTAAGCATTAATTTCTCTCTAGCCCAGACTACTACTCCAAATATAAATGTCCAAGCTACTGATTTTTCTGATGTTGGAAAGCTTATTAATAATCTCAATAAAAATATAGTCCAGAATCTCGTTACTCTCCTTTCTGGAGCAGCTCTAGTATTATTTCTCTGGGGACTTGTCAGATTTATATATGATAGAGCACACGGTAAGACAGAGAATTTAGAAAAAGATAAGTGGGGTATCATGTGGGGACTTATTGCTTTATTTGTCCTAGTATCAGTATGGGGAATAATAAAGATGTTCCAGGGGTTTCTTGATATTAATGGAGACAATAATATTAATATTCCTAAAATTTGCACAAATGGATCTTGTGATACTGGGTCCAAGTCACCAGACAATCTGGGTGTACTAGGAAAAGGAAAGGTTGACGGATTTGACTTTAAAGATGCTACTAAAAAATTAGCGACTACTACGGGCGCTACTGGCGGTAATCAAAATATACTTTTTAATCATGGAGAATGTGGTGAGTCTAATGTCAGAGCTTTACCTGTATTAAAGTCTGGCACAGGTCCTAGCCAGCAAGTCGCTGATTTTCAGCAGTGCCTATTAGAAAGAGGAATAGCTTTAGAGATAGATGGTAAATTCGGACCAGAGACATATAATGCATTAAAGACTTTCCAATCTAGAAATGCTTTAGCTTCTGATGGTATATTAGGACCTTCTACCAAAGCGGTCTTGCTTTATAGATATCTAAAAGCAACTCCAGTCAAAGACGATTGGAATGTTGCAAGTTGGGGTAGTGATCTAGCGCTTGGCTCAAAGAGTGACGATGTGATATCTCTGCAAGAGTTTTTATTGAAGCAAGGATGTTATCTTCCTACCGCTAAAAATACTAAAGCCGATGGAGAATTTGGAAAAGATACTTTAGACGCAGTACATAATTATCAGAATTATAATGCTCTCAAGGAAGACGGTATAGTTGGACCATCTACTAGAGCTGTGATGATAGATGAGAATACATATTCTTGTAAATAAACACTATAAATAAATATGAAAAAAATATTTAAAATAAATTTTTCCAAAATATTTTTTGCCTTACTCTCTGGATTAATACTAACTCCGTTTATAACTCTAGCTGCTGATCCATCGCAGAATTTTAAAACCTTTGCTAATAATTTTACAGATAATGTCCTAACTACTCTCAGTACAGTACTTATGACAGCTGCATTTATGTTTTTCTTTTATGGAGTAGTGGTCTTTATATATGGAAGAGTGACTCAGAAAGGAGATTTAAAGGATTTAGAGAGAGGAAGACAATTTATGCTTTGGGGACTCATAGCTCTTTTTGTGATGGTGTCTGCTTGGGGTATTGTTAGAGTAGCGCAAGATCTACTTGATATAGACGGAGGAGCTATAGATATTAAGCCTGTACAATTCAATTCTCAACAACATAATCCTGATCTTGACTTGAATAACGCAGGAGATGATAATAATCCATCTCTACCTTCACCTCCATTTAGTCCAGTAGAACAAGCTGCTGATGGGACTCAGATAGAGAATATTTTTGCAAATCAAGACTATTATCCACTAATAAAAATTGGAGCTAATTCTGATTTGGTTTCAAAAAGTGCTAAAGACGGGAAAGCTCTTACCCTTCTTTATGAAGCTTTGGTAAAAAAGAATTGTAAGACAGGAACTTTTAATGGTATAGATTATAATCTGAAGAGTGGTTTTGGTACAACATATGATGCTCTTGACGCTTCTTTTGTAAAAGAATTTCAAAAGGTAAACGGGCTTTCTGTTGATGGAGTTGTAGGAAAAGGTACGTGGGAAGCTCTTATAGTAGAGACTGGGCAGAAGACACCAGTTTCCGGGATAATAGTAAAAAATTGTAAATAAAACAAGCCTTTTTTGCCCTTTACCAAAATACTTGACAAATATTCTAATTCGTGTATACTAATATAGATATCAACTGTTCTTTGTATTGAGGCGAAGCCTATTCATTGAGCAGATTTTTTGTTAATTAACAAAATTTGACAATATGGCAGAAGAAAAAAAGGGGCCATCTTTGCTCCTTATAATAGGCATCTTGTTATTTGGAGGTGCTATAATTCAAATAGTAAAGACATCCTTGTTATCTATTATTGTTTCTCTTAAGGAGACAGTATGGTCTTTGACTGGAGCAATAAAAGAGGGCTTCATACAAGGAGCTGCCCAATTAGGAATTTATACTATCTTTTTAGTTTTAGTTTTTTTGGGTATAGTACTCGCCCTTAAAGCAATTGCAAAACTATTTTAAGTTAGTAATTCATAGCCGTTAAATCATATTTTATTTATAACTTTATATTGTCTGTCGTAAAATCACAGATGATACCAAAGCTATAGGTATTAATGTGGTCTAACGGCTATTTTTATTTGTCTTTGTGAATAAAAAATAGCCAGTTTTTATTTTATGATATAATCTATATAGATTATTTAAGTCGAATAATCTTTACATTATTTAGTATAAAAAGAATTATGAAAAATTTATTTATTAGAAAATATTTAGGAGTATTTTTAGCTTTTGGTATATTATTTTCTCTTGGCTTCGCAGCGGCACAGATAACTGGCGGAGGAGTGCAGGTTACTTGTGTCAGATATAATGCAGATGGGTCTTGTGCTCAGACAGCGGTCGGGGCAAATGTAAATGTCGGCTCACCAAGAACTGGTACAGGCGTAGGAAATACAGGAACTCCTGGTATCAATGGTAATCAACCAGTATATACTGGTCAGTCAGCTTATAACCAAGGCAATTATCAGAGAACTACCCAGACAGCAGATCTTTCTTTTGTTGGCAATCTTATCAATCAAGTCGGAGGTCTTGTAAGGCTTCTTCCTCCTATATTGATGGGTATAGCAGTAGTAGTATTTTTCTGGAATCTTATCAAATATTTGTTGCTTGCTAAAGATAATGCGGAAGCAAAGAAAAGTGCGCAAGTAGTTATGGGTTGGTCACTTGTAGCAATATTTGTGATGGTGGCCCTCTGGGGTATTATCGCATTCTTTGGAGACGCTATCGGTATCAATCCAAATGTGCAAGTCAATGCACCAACTCTTCCTAGATAATATATTTTTGTAAAGATTATAAAACAAAATCCGCAATTATGCGGATTTTGTTTTGAACCCTCTTATTATTTTCTTCATTTTTAATTTATAAATTCAGTCTTCATCTCCCTAACAGGTTAGGGAGAGATACAGGGTTATGTCTTTAATTTTTTCATTTAGCAAAAACCCTTCTCCCTAATTTATTAGGGAGGTAAAGATTGAGATTAATATTTACACAAAAGTAAAGTAGGGAGGGTTCTACAAAATAATTCACCTCAAATCTAGATTATGCTATACTAGTCTTATATAAATTAAAATTTATGGAGATTATAGATAATACATTTTACGCCCTTTTTGATAATATAATAAATCCAGCTGTATATGCTTTCTCAGTGTTTTGTTTTGTATGGTTTTTATTTGGAGTTGGTAAATTTATCTTAGCTAAATATAATGCAGATGAAAATGGTATAAAAAGCGGTAAAAATCACATGCTTTGGGGACTTATTGGTCTTGTAGTGATCTTTTCTGCAGGAGCGATATACAAATTTATAACTGGATTTTTTGAATAGAAATTATGAAAAAAGATATAAAAGAAGAAAAATTAATGCAAGAGATTATAGCTTTTCTTAAGAGCAGAGGGTTCGTATTTCCGTCTTCTGAGATATATGGAGGAATGAATGGAGTATATGATTATGGTCATTATGGGTATCTACTACTTCAGAATATAAAAAACGCTTGGATGAAGAGTATGATTCAGGATAGGGAGGATGTGGTCGCTCTAGACTCAGGAATATTTATGCATCCGACAACTTGGAAGGCGTCCGGACATGTAGATACTTTTAATGATCCTCAGATTGATTGTAAAAATTGCAAAGCGCGATGGAGGGCGGATTTAGTATTAGAAGAATTTGGTATAAATGCTGACAAGCAAAGTCTAGAATTTGTTAATGAGGAGTTAGATAAACTCCGAGCTGAGAAAAAGTTAGTTTGTAGTAATTGTGGTAAGGCAGAACTCACAGAAGCAAAAGTATTTTCTCTTATGGTAAAGAGCAATCTTGGCTCTCCTACTGATGCACTTTCAGAAGAAAATGTAGTATATCTGAGACCAGAGACTTGTGGAGGAATCTATCTCGAATACAAGAATACTCTTGATTCTCTTCATCCAAAATTGCCATTTGGAATGGCTCAGATCGGAAAAGCTTTTCGTAATGAGATAGTTACAAAGCAGTTCGTATTTCGTACTCGTGAATTTGAGCAGATGGAGATGCAATATTTTTTCAATCCAAAGTCTCTAGATAATAAAGCTACAGAAGTGTATTTTGACGAATGGAAAGAGTATCGAATGAATTTTTATTTAGATTATGGAATTAATAAAGATTCTCTTAAATTTTACAAACATGAGAAATTGGCTCACTATGCAAGTGACGCTTATGATATAGAATACAAATATAAAATGCTCGGTGACAGCTTTAAAGAGCTTGAAGGTATTCACGCGAGAGGTGATTGGGATCTTTCTCAGCATTCTAAATTTTCAGGAAAAGATTTATCATATTTTGATGAAGTCTCGCGAGAGAGATTTATTCCACATATTGTAGAGACTTCAGTAGGAGTTGCTCGCATGATGCTTGCATTTATTGATAATGCATATACAAAAGAAAAAATAAAAGAAGAGGAAGAAAGAATAGTGTTAAAGCTAGACAAGAGACTCTCTCCTGTAAAAGTTGCTATCTTGCCACTAATGAAAAAAGAAGAGCTCAGTATTCCTGCTAAAAATATTTGGAAAGATTTATCAAAAAAGTATTTTTGTGAATTTGATATCTCAGGATCTATCGGGAAAAGATATAGAAGACAAGACGAGATCGGTACTCCGTACTGCGTAACTTTTGATTATGATAGCCTGAGTGACGAATCTGTGACAGTTCGTGACAGAGACACTATGAATCAAGAAAGAATCAAGATAAAAGATCTGAAAAAGTATTTGGAAGAAAAGTTAGGATTTTAGTTAAAAAAGATTTCATAATTTTAATACTCGTATCTCAATATAAATATGACAAATGAAGAATATATATTTATAATCATAATTAGTATTTTGCTATTAATTTTAGTAGTTTGGATTAAAAATATTAATTGGCAAAAGTTAGGCTTCAAGCCTAAATCACTTTTTAGTGGTTGGTGGCAAATAATACTTTTTAACGCTAGCGTTCTTGTCTTAGTACAATTTACTATAGTTAATAAATTTATTGATCTACCAAATTGGATGATCGATAAAGATCCATTATTATCACTACTAATCATTTGTTTTCTTCAAGAAATTATATTTAGAGGTTTATTGATAAGTTGGTTAGAGCAATTCGGTAAACAAAAAGCATTATGGGGAAGTGTTATGATATTTATCCTATTTCATCTAATAGCTCCATATACATGGACTAGTGTAGGCCTTCTTTTTGCTGGGCTAACTCTGGTCGGCGGATATTTCTGGGGTTGGCATTTTTTAAAATTTAGAAATATTTATATATTAAACATCTCTCACTTTTTAGTTAATTTAAGTTTTAATTATTTTCTTTTTTCATTTCTTTTAGTATAGTTTTTAATATTCTCTAACTTAGTAATTGGCATTTGCAAAAAAGCCAAAAATATAGTATATTTCACTAATCATTTATTAATAAAATTATGGCTCAAGACAAATTAATCAAGATCGTGAATAAGGCTACAGGTACAACTTATCACACAAGAAAAAATAAAAAATTAGTCACTAGAAAAATCGAATTAAAAAAATTCGATAAAAAGCTTCGTAAGCATGTCGCTTTTAAAGAAGCAAAAAAATAATTAGTTTTTTTATTTATAAAATATATGTTAACACTCAATTTTACACCTAGAAAGAAAGGAGAAAGTAAGGACGGCATGCTAAAGGCTGTATTTTATGGTCCAAAGCAAAAAGCTGAAGCAATATTCATCAATTATATAGATTTTCAAAAAGTATATCGAGAAGCAGGAGAATCTTCTGTTATTAGTATAGAAGGTGAAGGAAAGAAATTGCAGGCTTTGATTCAAGATGTTACTTTTGATTCTGTGAAGTATGTACCAATTCATGCAGATTTTTATATAGTTGAAAAAGGAGCAAAGATAGACACAGAAGTTCCTCTTGAATTCATAGGAGAGTCAGAGGGTGTAAAGACTTTTGGTGGTAATCTGGTAAAAGTACTTCACGAGATCCATGTTCAAGCTGAAGCAGCAAATCTTCCGCATCATATAGAAGTAGATATTTCCGCTTTGAAAGATCTAGACTCTGTGATAAAAGTAGGAGATATTAATCTTCCAAAAGGAGTGTCTCTTTATCATATGGATGAAGATGAGATTGTAGCTTCTATAGCAGAAGCGGTAGAAGAAGATCTTTCGGCTCCTGTCTCCGCAGATATTTCAAGTATTGAAGTAGAAGAGAAAGGCAAGAAAGAAGAAGAGTCTACAGTTACTGAATAATCTATTAATTAGATATTTAAAAATGCCATCTAAAAGGGCATTTTTATTTTAGAAGATAAGTTAAGCGGATTGTTAAGAAAGATAAATAAATATTTTCTTAATATGATTTCATGATATAATTATAATATATGCGTAAAAGTGTTTTCTTTTCTAGATATTTTGTAATATCTATTTTTATTCTAATAGGCTTTTTATTTTTTTATAAAGTAGATTTTACTTTTGCGGAGACGAATGAAGAGACTAGGGCCAGATTACAAGCCGAATTAAGTGAATTAGAAAGACAAATAGCCGATCAACAAAAAGTAATATCTACTACCCAAGCACAGTCAGCTTCTCTGTCAAGAGATATAACACTACTTCAATCTCAGATAAATAAAAAGCAATTAGAAATAAAAAAAATAGACGGTACAATTTCTTCTCTTTCTAACCAAATATCCAATAAAAATCTAGAGCTCAATGCTCTAAGTAATGATCTTGATAAACAAAAGCGAGCCCTAGCTAGTGCTCTTAGAGATGTGAATAGTTTTGATGGGGCAAATAATTTTATTAATCTTTTATTAGACAATAAATCTATCTCAGACTTTTTTGAAGATGCAGATAAAATAGTTTCTTTACAAGAAGCGATAAATAAAGATGTGAGCAATATAAAAGATACCTCTAATAAAGTTACTAAAGTAAAAGAAGATCTTGAAGATCATAAAGATACTCAAATAGCTCTTAAAAATGAACAAAAAGAACAACAAAAACAAATCACTGTTACCAAGAGTCAAAAAGATACTTTATTAAAAGAGACAAAAGGACAAGAAGCTCTTTACAAAAAGCAATTAGCAGAAAAGCAAGCTAAAGCTGCACAGATAAGATCTGCGTTATTTAGCTTCGCTGGAGGAAGCACAGCAGCGATCCCTTTTGGTGATGCTTTGAAATATGCCCAGTCTGCTGAAGCACAGACTGGAGTGCCAGCAGCGTTTGTATTGGCTATTCTTACTCAAGAATCTGCTCTCGGAGCAAATGTTGGCAAATGTTATTTATCTGATACTACAACTGGGGCAGGATATAATGTAAATACAAAAGTTCAGTATTCTAATGTGATGAAGCCCTCTAGGGATTTACCTCCTTTTTTACAGATTACTTCTAGATTAGGGATGGATCCTCTTAAAACTGTAATATCTTGTCCAATACCTTCTGCCGGTGGATATGGAGGAGCTATGGGTCCTGCTCAATTCATCGCATCTACATGGCAGACGGTAAGTAGTAGAGTGTCAGCCATTACCGGCTCTTCAAATCCATGGGGGGCCAGAGATTCTATTACCGCCTCTTCTATTTATCTTTCTGATCTTGGCGCGAATTCTTCTTATGCTTCTCAAATAAAAGCCGCCTGTAGATATTATGGTACTGGTGGTAGTAGTTGCTCTTATGGTACATCTGTAATGTCTAAAGTTAGCGGTATTCAGCAAAAAATAGACTATCTTAAGCAATACGGACAATAATAATATAAAATCTATAAACCTTGCTAATTTTTCAAAAATCTGATAAGATATAAGGACTTTTTAAATAATTATTATATTAACAAACAAATTATGGCAGATATAGAAAATATTAAAATCGAAGATTTGGCTAAAGCAGGGGTAGCGTATGGCTATTACAAGAATCATAGACATCCTTCTACAAAAGAATTTATTTATACTACTCAAAATGGAGTAGATCTTATAGATCTTAATAAGACAAGAGATCAATTAAAAGATGCTGTAGAATTCTTAAAATCTATCCAAGCTCAAAACAAAAAGATTCTTTTTGTTGGAGAAAAACCTGAAATAGTACAACTAGTAAAAGAAGTAGCCCTATCTTTAGGGGAGCCATATATTGTTAATAGATTTATTGGTGGCACTATTACTAATTTTCCTCAGATAAAAAAGAGAATAGAAAAATTAGCTACTATGCTAGATGATAAAAATAAAGGAGAATGGGCTAAATTTACAAAAAAAGAGCAACTTCTTCTTCAGAGAGAGATGGAAAAATTAGATAAAAATTTCGGTGGTCTATCAGGAATTACTAATTTACCTGGAGCAGTAGTAGTAGTTGATTCTAAGTACGAAGAAATTCCTGTAGAAGAAGCAGGTATTGCTCATATTCCAGTAGTCTCTCTTTCTAATACTGATTGTGATATTTCTACAATAGAATATCCTGTCATCTGTAATGATTCTTCTCGTTCGTCTGTAGAAGCGATGTTAAATATTATAAAGACAAATCTAAGTTAATTTTATAAATATATTATTATTATGAGTACGGAAATAATAAAAGAATTAAGAGAGATAACAGGTCTTTCTTTAGGCGAAATTAAAAAGGCATTAGATGAGTCAAATGGCGATAAAGAAAAAGCATTAGCTGTTCTTAATGAAAAAGCTAAAGAAGTCGCTGCAAAAAAAGGGGACAGAGAGTTAGGAGCTGGAATAGTAGGAGTCTATGTTTATGGTGGAGGGACTGCTGCTGCTATGGTTGAGCTATCTTGTGAGACTGATTTTGTTGCAAAGAATGAAGAGTTCAAAGCTTTAGCTAATGATATAGCTTTTCATGTCGTAGCTATGGATCCATTGTCAATAGATAATGAAGATAGTAGCGGCGAAGATACAGCTTTAATGAATCAAGCTTTTATAAAAGATCCATCTCAAACTATCAGACAAAAGATAGAAGCCACTATTCAGAAATTTGGTGAAAATACTAAAGTTAAAAGATTTGTAAGATACTCTCTCTAATTTCTCTAAGAAATTTGTTATAATATTAATTAATTATGCCAGTCTATATCTTTTTTATATTAGCACTGATTTTCTTTCTTGCTGCATTTTTAATTGTAGAATTCAGGATGAGATATCTTATTAAATATCCTAAATATTATAGTTCAGATTATAATGGCCACGCTCTTTTTGTTGATATTTTCTTTGCTACCATAAGATATTTTATAAGAAGAATGAGTGTATATCTAAAGTTATCATATCAGAATATATTACATATTTGGGTTAGATTCGTAGCTTTTATTAATTCTCTACTAGAAAAAGTCTATCAGAGAAGTAGGGATCAATTTATGAAAGAGGTCGTAAAAGATAAAAAGGCTGTTCCATATTTCTGGAAGCATCTCAAAAAATATAAAAAAGAAAAGGATGAAGAAGGTAGAATAGACGACAATTCTATAAATACTTTAGTCAAATAAAATATAATAAAGTTTTTGTAAAAATATAAGTTTTGTGATATATTATTAAAAAATATGGATGGAGATGTTTAAAATCCAAAATAGTTTGCCACTTTAGCTCAGTTGGTAGAGCAACGGTTTTGTAAACCGTAGGTCGTCAGTTCGAATCTGACAAGTGGCTCAAAAAAGTGCTAGCATATTACGTTGACTTGACTTTCTATTTTACTTAATATAATATAGAGGTGGTAAATTATTTTTTTAAATAAAATTTTTGAAATGAAAAAATCTAATGAAGTTGAGCAGTCTTCTCAGATGGAGGAGACGACGATGGGTGATAGCGTTTTATCACTCTTCAAGTGGTTTGCTATAGGCGGGTTACTTTATTTTCCATTTGTGGCCATTGTTCTCGCTTTGACAAACCCAAACCCAAACAAGAAAAAAGAAGAGTGGACAAGACAAACCTCTACACATTTCCCTGAAATATACAGAGACGAGTCTCAATTGTTTATTTTGAGGTTGAACGAGAGGTATCAACACCTTCTGGAAAAATAAAACCAAAACCGTGATGTAATAAATCACGGTTTTTACTTTGTAGTCGTAGAGCTTTTATTTGTTATTGACGCAGCTCTCGCTTCTTCTGCCAGGCGAGCCTTAGCATATTTTTCTAATTCTGGCATTGCTTTCAGTATATCTTCTTCAGACTGGAATCCAGTATAAAGCTTGTCATTCATATATATCGCCGGCAGCTTAGTATCTTCTACTTTAAATATTTTTATAAGAGAAGAAAGCGCTGACAATTTAAGATTATAGTCAAAAGAATACACTCTTAATTCTGGATATTTATCTCTCAATTTGCTAAGTACAGCAGATTCTTTTACGCAGTTACTACAATTCTCTAAAGTCGTATAAAAATAAAATATTGGTACGACTGGGACTTTACACTTTTCTTTTATCTTTTGCATCAGAAGATAGTCTTTTATTTCTAGAAGAGTGTAGTATTTTTTAAGATCAGTTACTTCATCTTGGCTATTTATATTTTCTTCGCTATAACTTATTTTCTCTGCGAGATCATTTAATTCTCCTGATAGAGTAGTAGCCGATACATCTTTACAAGATATACCTTGTAAGAGTTGGAATTGTGTTTCTGAACTCATTAGATCTATTGATATTTTATCTTGTATACTTTTTATATCTTTTAATTTTCTATCATTTAAGAATGATGATAGCCAAGTAGCAGTTAGGAATATTGCCAAGGTTATTATAAATACTAGTAAATATCTTAAATAGTCTTTTCTTTGCATAAATTTATTTTATAAAGATATTATAGCAAAATTAACAGCTCAGCCAAAATATTGTTTTTGGCGAGCTTTATCTACTTTCTATCTCTTTTGTCCAACTAGATTCATAATTTCTTATTGCGTTTATCAATGCTTTTAGAAGCCAAAATGGAGCCACTATACTATATACTATAAAGAACCATATTATATTAAAATTAAATTTAGCTTTCCCGTGCAGTATTCTATGCCCCATGAATAGTGAAAAAAACACAGTAGCATACACAAATATAGATATAAATAATATAGCTGAAGTATTTATAAAGAATGGATCAAAATTAAATTTTGGAGCGTCGAAAGAGACTCCTACAGCTGAGAGTACTAATGACTTGGTGTGTAAATATCTTATTAGATTATAAAGAGCAAAGCTAAGAAGGAATATTACAGATAATACTGATATGAATCCAGATGGTATCGTTATAAAGCCTATATTTCCATATCTTTTCCTGAAGAACATATGTCTATAATCTAGAGAATTTCTTATAAAGCCGTATATCCACCTAGTCCTTTGTTTGTATAGAGCTTTAACAGTCTTTGGGGTATTCGTATATATGTATGCGTCTGGAGCGTGCTCTATACGCATATTATTATGGTGCATACGCATTGCTATCTCTTGATCTTCGGTCATATGAGCATGTTTATAGGGTCCTATTTTTTCGAAAACTTCTCTTCTAAATATAGAAAATGGTCCAGGTGTCACATGAATAGCATCTACAAAGGCGTACATTTTTTTAACATAAATTTGTAATTCGTAATCTATTTTCTGAGCCTTTTGGACTATATTGGCCTCTTTCTTAGATACTATAGTAGGAGCTACTGCCATGACAGTATTGTCACTAAAGTAGCTTATTATTCTGTTTAATGCTTCAGGATCTACTTCTGAATCAGAGTCAAGACAGCCCAAGAATGGAGTGGTAGTATGTTCTAGCCCTAGATTTTGCGCGGTGTATTTACCACCATTTGGTTTTGTGAATATCCTTATCTGTGGATGATTTTCGTATCTTTTCATCACCGCCCAAGTCTTTCCTTCATCTCTACTTCCATCATCTACTAATATTATAGATAATTTATTTTTGGGATAATTTAGTTTCAAAAGTGATTCTACTGTTTTCGCGACATTTTCTCCCTCGTTATAAGCGGGGACAGTTATAGTTACTCCTGGATATTCTTCATCCTCCTTAAAAAGTCGTATAGGACTTCTTCTGATTTTAAGATCTTTATAATTTTCTAGAAATACTACTAAAAAATATATCTGTACATAAAGAGAAAAAAAGCTAAATAAATAAAAGAGTATTTCAAATATTCCTTGCATAGATTATGTATTACGAGTATTTTATTTATAGCTATTCTAGCATATTTTTTATATATAAGGAACTTATTAAAAATCACACTTTATGATATACTTTTTTATAAATATTATGGAAAATACAGAATCTAAAAAAGAAGAATTAGGCTCCGCTCATCCTATTTCTATATTGTCTGATAAGATCGCTAAGATCTTTACTAGTATTGGATTTGATATTGCTGATGGGTCTGAGCTTGAAAGAGAGTGGTACAACTTTGATGCGCTCAATGTGCCAAAAGATCATCCATCTCGCGATATGCAAGACACTTTCTTTTTAAAATTAAAAGAAGATGAGAAGAATGGTAAAGCAGTACTAAGAACTCATACATCAAGTGTGCAGATCAGATACATGACAGAAAAAATGCAAGAATTAAAAGACAATAAAAAATCTGAATCTGAAATTTTTCCAATAGCTATAGTCTGTCCAGGAAAAGTTTATAGAAATGAAGCGACAGACGCTACTCATGAAGCACAATTCCACCAAGTAGAGGGGTTACTTGTTGGAGAAAATATTTCACTAGCCAATTTAAAAGCAATACTTGAAAAATTCTTTTCCGATCTTTTTGAGAAAGATATTGACGTAGTATTTCGTTCCTCATATTTTCCATTTGTTGAGCCAGGACTAGAGGTGGCTATGAAGTGCTTTAAATGTGATGGGACAGGATGCAATATTTGTAAAAATACTGGATATATAGAGATCATGGGAGCTGGTATGGTTCATCCAAAAGTGCTGGAGAATTGTGGAATAGACTCTAGAAAATATACAGGATTTGCTTTTGGTGGGGGAATAGATAGGATAGCAATGCTAAAGTATGGTCTCGACGATATTCGTTTTCTTTATAATGGAGATCTCCGAGTAATTAATCAGTTTTAAAAGTATGAGTTATAAAGCTTATAAAAGATGGATAAATCCAAAAATAGAAGTTAAAATATCTCCATTAGGAGGAATAGGTATTTTTGCGAAAGATAAAATTGTTAAAGGTGAGATAATAGGTATTCCAGCTGGAATTTTAATAGAAAAAAAAGATTGGTTAGATTATACAAAAGAAAATGGTGATCTTGGAATGCAAATAGATGACAATTTTTTCCTTTGCCCAGAAAGTAGAGAGGATGTAGAAAAAATTGGCGCAGTAAATCATTCTTGTAATCCTAATACTGGTATGGACGGTACATTATTAAATGTTGCTATGAGAGATATAGAGCAAGGAGAAGAATGTACAGTAGATTATGGAACTTGTTTTTCTTTTCATAAAGAATTTGGATGTAATTGTGGAACTGAAAATTGTCGAAAGAAAATAACTAGTGAAGATTGGAAGATAGATGAATTACAAAATAGATTAGGTGACTATTTTTCTTATTTTTTAAAAAAGAAAATAAATAAAAAATAATTTTATGAAATATTTACATAGTTGGATACAAGAATATATAGAAGATGAGATTCCAAAAGGAGAGGAATTTGTAAAAGGTATTTCTACAAATGCTTTTGAAGTAGAAGAATATTTTGAAATTGAAAATAAGATTGATGGAGGAAGAGACTTTGTCTATGATCTCAATGTACTCCCAAACAGAGCCCATGACGCACTTTCTCATTATTATATAGCGAAAGAAGTAGCCGCTATTTTTGATTTAAAGCTAAGAGAAAAAGATTTTAATATTGATAATTTTGATATTAAAAAAGCTGATAATAATTTTATTAGGATCTCTGATCCAAAATCTTGTACAAGATTTATGGGCGCAAAAGTAAGCGGGGTAGTAGTAAAAGAAAGTCCAGAATTTATAAAGTATAGACTAGAAAGTATAGGTCAAAAAAGTATAAATAACATTGTAGACATCACAAATTATGTGCAATATAGCTACAATAAGCCAATGCACGCTTATGATGCAGATCTTGTCTCAGAATTTTTAGAAGCAAGATATGCAAAAGAAGGCGAAGTGATGACAACTTTAGATAATAAAGATTTAGTTTTAAATGAAAATACTTTAGTGATAGCAGATAGCAAAAATGTTCTTGCTCTTGCTGGTATTAAGGGAGGCAAATATTCTGGTATTACAGAAAATACAAATAGTATAATAGTAGAGTCTGCAAATTTTAATCCAGTACTTATAAGAAAAACATCTGGTAAATACAATCTCAAGACAGATGCAAGTAAAAGATTTGAGAATGGTATAGCGGATCAATTAGTAGAGATTGGTATGACAGAAACTTTAAAATTATTAAAAGAGTACGCAGGAGGAGAGAGTTTTAAAGTAGAGTGGGAAGAGGATAATTGGCCAAAAGAAAAAATAAATAGCTGGAAGTATAAAGTCTCCGTCTCACTTGCTGAGATAAATAAAGTGCTAGGTATAAAGTTAAGTGACAAAGAAGTAAAAAATATTTTTGATAGATTTGGTTTTGATTATAAATATATTTCTGCAAAAGAAAATATCGAAAATCTAATGAAAGAAGTAATAGGTAAACCTTACAAGAATCCAAGTATAATGAGAGAAGATGCTCCAAATTATTTTTCTTGCTCATCTCTAGTATCATATTTATATGAAGGAGTTTATATGCCTTCTATATCGATAGATAAATATCTTTACACAAAAGACGAAAATATAAATAGAGATGATCTAATATTTGGAGATTTTATTTTTAGAAATTCTGAAAATGGAAAAGTTTATACAGAAAGCGTGGAATATAAAAAAGGTACAAAAGTCGAAGCTGGAGTAGATCATCTTGCTATGTATATTGGAGAAGGAAAAGTTTTGCATTCTTCTAGACATTTAGAGAATGGTACAAACATTGAGACCTTGGAAGAGTTTTTCTCAAAAGGTAAAATAATTGGCTACGGTAGAGTCTTGGAAGATTTAAATGAAGAGAGATTTGTAGTGACAATTCCAGAGGAGAGATTAGACTTGAGAATTAAAGAAGATATTATAGAAGAAGTCGGCAGAGTGTATGGACTTAATAATATTAAAAGTGAGCTACCAATTTTAAATAAACAAGTTGGCAAAGATATCGGATTGCCACACAAGAGACTATATTATGAAAATAAAATAAAGAATATTTTATTTAAAAATGGATTTAGTGAGGTGATGACTTATTCTTTGAGAAATAAAGGAGACATTGAGATTTTAAAATCAGTAGCACAGGACAAAAACTTTTTACGCAATAATCTTGCAGTTGGTATAAGTGAAGCAGTGCAAAAGAATATTTTTAACATGCCACTACTCAATATAGGAGAAGTGAGAATATTCGAATTCGGTAATTGTTTTTCTCTCGATAAAGAAGGAAATGAATCAGAATGGAGAAGTCTAGCTATAGGTATAGATGATGGAAAGAAAAACAAAAATTATACTGAATTAAAAAATAAAATATTAGATGAGATAAAGTCAGTCCTATCTCCAGCCCTTTCCAAAGGAAAGGTAGAAATGCAAATTAATTTTACAGAATCAAAAAATGATAAACAAAAAGAAAATGTATTAGAGATAAATTTTGATGAGATGATAAAAGATTTGCCGGTAGGTGAGTATGTGGCGCTATCTAGTGAAGTAGAAGATAAAGACGTGAGATATAGTTCATTCTCCCTAATGCCATTTATTGTTCGCGATATAGCTTGTTGGACTTCTCCAGATACCAGTGAAGAAGATATAGAAAATATAATCAGAGAAAATATCTCTCCATTATGTATATCTATAAATCTATTTGATAAATTTGAAAAAGAGATAGACGGTATTAAGAAGAGATCTTTTGCATTTAGACTTATTTATCAGGATAAAGAGAAGACTCTCACAGACGAAGAGGTGAATCTAGAAGCGGACAAAGTATATAGCGCTTTAAGAAAAAATGGTTTTGAGATTAGATAAAGTATTTTGCGTATTACACCAAAATAACCCTTTCAAAATAAAGTCTTTTTCAACATTTTTCACTTTCTTTTTAGACTTTAAAATGATATAATATAAGTATAAAATAGCTTTATTTAAAGAGCATTTTACTTTATTTATTATGGCAAAAGAAGAAAAGAAAAAATCATCATATGGAGCAGATTCTATACAAGTCCTTGAGGGTCTTGAGCCAGTAAGGAAGCGTCCCGGAATGTATATCGGATCAACGGGTCCTGACGGACTTCATCATCTTATATGGGAGATTTTTGATAATTCTCGTGATGAGGCCATGAACGGATTTGCTAATAGGATTGAAGTGTCTATTTTGCCAAATGACACTATTCGTGTAGTCGATAATGGTAGAGGTATCCCAACAGATATACATTCTAAGACGAAAGTGTCTGCTCTCGAGACTATTATGACTACTCTTCACGCTGGTGGTAAATTCAGTGGTGAAGGATACAATGTTTCCGGAGGATTGCACGGAGTAGGCGCGTCAGTAGTAAATGCACTTTCTATATTTACAAAAGTAGAAGTACATAGAGAGGGTAAGGTATTCATGCAAGAATATTCTAAGGGTATTGCAAAAGCAAAAGTAAAAGAAATAGGTAAAACAAAATGGAATGGGACAATTGTCACTTTTAAGCCAGACTCAGAGATATTTAAAGAAGGGACAGAATTCGAGTGGGCGAGGGTAGTATCTCACTTAAGACAGCAAGCGTATCTAGTAAAAGGTCTTGAGATAAATATTCTTGACCTTAGGGAGAGATATAAAGAATATAATGACGATAAACTTTATCTTAAATTCCTTTCTAATTTTGAAGGAGTATCTTACATATTTGATTTGAATAATATAGTTTCTGGTTATAAATCATTCTCCTTTTTCTTTGAGGGAGGATTAAGGAGCTTGGTATCTCATTATAATATTAATGACAAGCCAGTACATAAAAATATTTTTTATGTAGAAAAGAAGATAGAAGATCAGGGAGAACATGTGGGAGTAGAGATAGCGCTACAATATGTAGATGATCTTTCTACTAAGATAGTTGCCTTTGCAAATAATATTCCCAATCCTGAAGGAGGAACACATGTTTCTGGATTCAAGACTTCTCTCACAAGACTTATTAATTCTTACGCAAGAAAAAATAATATTCTAAAAGAAAAAGACGAAAATCTTACTGGGGATGATGTGCTTGAAGGATTAACAGCCGTAGTATCTGTTAAGCTTCGTGAGATACAATTTGAGGGACAAACAAAAGCAAAGCTTGGAAGCATGGAGGCTCAGACCGCTGTATCTAGTGTATTTACTGAGGCATTTAATGATTTTCTTGAAGAGCACCCAGATGATGCAAAAGAGATAATTGGAAAGGGACTCTTAGCACTCAGAGCTAGAAAAGCCGCAAAAGCAGCAAAAGATTCTGTACTTAGAAAAGGAGCCTTAGAAGGTATGACTCTTCCTGGCAAGCTTGCAGATTGTCAGAGTAATAATGCTGAAGACTCAGAATTATTTATTGTAGAGGGAGATTCTGCGGGCGGGTCTGCGAAGATGGGTCGCGACAGAAAGACTCAGGCCATCTTACCACTAAGAGGAAAGATATTAAATGTTGAGCGAGCTAGACTTGATAAGATGCTAGGATCTGAGCAGGTGAAGAATCTGGTTCTCGCTATGGGAGCAGCAATAGGCGATACTTTTGATATAAAGAAAATGAGATATCACAAAGTGATAATAGCTACAGATGCTGATGTGGACGGAGAGCATATCAGGACACTACTTCTCACATTTTTCTTCAGATATTATAAAGAAGTGATAGATAACGGCTTTATATATATTGCTCAGCCACCACTTTATAAAATATCTGAAGGAAAAAAGGTTAATTACGCATACAGCGATGAAGAAAAATTTAAATTAGTTGGAGATACAAATCTTGATGAAGTAGTAGAGACAGATGAGTCAGAAGAAGTACTAGAGAATGAAGAGTTGAGTGATGAATTAAAAGATGCTGGGTTCGTAGATACAAACAAGACACAAGGCAAAAGACGCAAGTCTCAAGAGAATTTAAAAGAAGATGTCAGTATAAAGAAATCAAAAATCAGAATTCAGAGATACAAAGGTCTCGGAGAAATGAATCCAGAAGAATTGTGGGAGACCACTATGGATCCAAAGAATAGAATATTGAAGCAAGTCTCTGCCAAAGATGCGGAAGAAGCAGATAGGATATTTGAAATGCTCATGGGTAGTGAAGTAGGTCCTCGTAAATCATTTATTCAGACATACGCAAAGGAGGCTGATATTGATTATTAGAATTAAACTATATTATATTTTGTTTCTCTTATATTTTCTTTTTTATAAATATTAATTGTATCAAATTTTATTTCTGAAAAAGGGATCTCCACACCTTCGAGATAAGTTAAAACTTTTTCTAATTCTTCTTGGGACAGAAATCTTACAATAGAAGCATGCATATTAAATACGCTTCTTTCTATTTGTGTGCTTTCTATATTATCACTATCTTGAAATATTTTTTTTATTTTTTTTAAAATTTCTTGTAAATCTGCTTCTGAATTTTTATCAACAATTGTATTTATGTATACAGTTTTTATATTTCCATCGAAAAAATCGAACCCTTTTATATTAAATTTAATTTTTTTATTTTTGATAATATTAAATAATTTTCTTTTTAATATATTTATTTCTTTTTGTTCTAAATCAAAAGGAGCCTTTAGTGTTATATGAAGAAAATTTGATTTTGATAGGTTTTTTATGTTGAATTCATCACTTAAATCTTTACATAATTTGTTATACCAATTTTGATATTTTTCTTCAAAATTAAAACCCAAAAAAGCTCTTTCAGGTTTCTCTTTTTTTATTTCTTGTGTATCTTTTAGATTTTCCATTTTAGCTACTTCTTATTCTCCACTTCATCTTTTAATTTTGCAATTAATTCTTCTACTGTTAGTAAGAATTTTTCTCCAGATCTTGACTCAAGACTTATTTGGTTTTGAGTCATTTCTCTATCACCAACTACTATCCAATATGGATATTTCATATCTTTCGCATAACGAACTTTTTTACCTAGTCCATCTTTTCCATCTTCTAGATCACATCTTATATTATGTTCTTTTAATTTCTCATAAATTTTTTTAGCATACTTGCCTTGTTCTTCAACTTTTACTGGAATGATAGATAATTGAGTAGGACTCATCCAGAGAGGGAAGTTGCCTCCTGTATGCTCTATATATACTGATAAAAATCTCTCTAGTGATCCAGCGATAGCGCAGTGTATCATCACAGGCATTTCTCTCTCTCCTTTTTCATTTACATATTCTAATCCAAAATTAGCTGGCTGGATAAAATCTATTTGTATTGTGGCTACTTGGTGCTCACGCCCTATAGCATCTTTTGCCATAAAGTCTATTTTTGGACCATAAAATGCAGCTTCACCGACTCCGTCGATAAAATTATCTCCAACTTTTTTATTAATTATATTTTTTATAGCATTTTCAGCTTTATTCCAACTCTCTATATTTCCTTTAAATTTAGGATTATCATCTCTTCTGCTAAATCGTATTTTTAAATCTTTAAACCCGAAAGCTTGATAGAATTTTTCTATCAAGTGCCAGATATTTTCTGCTTCGTCTTCTATCTGGCTTTCGCGACAGAATACATGAGCATCATCTTGAGTGATGGAAAGTACTCTGGATAATCCATTTAATTCTCCAGATTGTTCATCTCGATATACCATAGTGGTCTCAGAATACCTGATTGGTAATTCTTTGTAACTACGTAATTCAGAAGCATATATTTGTGCATGATGAGGGCAGTTCATAGGCTTCATACAGAGAGTGTGACCATCTCTGGTCTCTATCTTGAATAGATCCTCTTGGTACTTCTCCCAGTGTCCTGATTTTTTGTATAAATCATTTTTTGTAAGATGGGGAATGGTGACAGATCCGTATCCATATTCACTTCGTAATTCTTGTACAAAATTATCCACTTGCTTTCTGAGGAATGTTCCTCTTGGAGTCCAGAGAGGGAGCCCAGGTCCAACCAGATCTGAGAATACAAATAATCCTAATTCTTTACCAAGCACTCTATGATCTCTCTTTTTTGCTTCTTCTATTTTCTTTTCATAATCTTCCAATTCTACTTTTGAATTAAAAGCGAGTCCGTACACACGTGTTAGCATTTTATTTTCTACATTACCTCTCCAGTATGCACCAGCAGTGTGAGTCACTTTAAAGCTCTCAATATCTATCTCACTAATATCATCAGCATGTCCGCCACGACATAGGTCTGTAAAAGTGGAGCTATCAGTAAAGTTAATCGTATAGAGAGTTATCTTTTCTCCTCTCTCAGCTATCTCATTTATGAGTTCTATTTTGTATTCATTATTAGAAAAAATTTCTAGAGCTTCTTCTTTACTTACTTCTTTATGAGAAAATGTGCCCCCAGTTTTTATCTTTTCTCTCATTGTTAGAGTTATATCTTGAAAATCTTTTTCTGTATTAGGCTTTTCTTCTCCTCCAAAGTCTACATCGTAGTAGAATCCATTATCTATCGCAGGACCTAGAGTTATTTTTATATTAGGATATTTTTCAAGAAGTACACTAGCTAAAATATGTGACAAAGTATGTCTCTTATGCTCTAAAATCTGATTTTCCATAATAGTTTTTTAATTAATTTTTATATCTCTAGATTATAGCAAAATATATCTAAAAAGAAAAAGCGCCCTTTCCGCAATGGGCGCTTTCAACTCCTCTTTTATTTCCAATTATTTTTTTTGGCGATAAACACTAGGACTATAAAAGAAATAGGTATTGTATAGACGAGAATCCAATTAATTCTCCATCTACCATTATGGTAATTTTCAGAACGGAATATCCAAAAACCACTTGTGTCAACCGAATATATGTTTTCCCAAGAATTTTGTTTTAGTTTTATACCCATATATTTTTCCTCCTGAGACGTCATTTTTATAGGCTTACTTTCTTTTATCTTGCCTAAAATAAGATTCCAAGCCTCTGCAGAATCTATTTCAATTGGTCTCGTTACATAAAGCTTTTTCACTATTTCTGCATTTTTGTATAAAGCTTCTTGCCCTTTTGCGGAAAAGGGGAAAATAGAGAAAATAAAGCCTAAAATAAGGCTCAAAAAAATTATTTTTTTCATGATCGAAAATTTTATTTATTAAGAACGATTGTTTACAAGTCTATACTATATAAAAACATATATTTTGTCAAGTTTTGTATTTGTTAATTTTATTGTAATTTTTTCTTTAAAAATGGTAAAATATGTTCACAAAATACAAATATATAAATATATGTCAACAACTTTAATATTATTAATAATCTTAGCTATAATAATCTTTTATTTTATAGCTGTTTATAATGGCTTTATAGCAAAGGTGAATCATGTCAAAAACGCCTGGAGCGATATCGAAGTACAACTAAAGAGGCGTTTTGATCTTATTCCAAATCTTATAAATACTGTAAAAGGGGCCGCAAATTTTGAGTCTTCTACTCTTGAAAAGGTGGTAGAAGCTAGAAATAGTGCTATGAGTGCTATGACAGGCGGGAATAAAGAAGAAATAGCAAAAACAGAGAACGCTCTCTCTGGGACACTAAAATCACTCTTTGCATTATCAGAAAATTATCCTGATCTAAAGGCTACTGGCAATTTTGCCAATCTCCAGATGGAGCTTTCTGATACAGAAAATAAAATTCAAGCTGCTAGAAGATTTTACAATAATGTGGTAATGGATCTAAATACCGCTGTAAAAGTTTTCCCAGGAAATATAATTGCAAATATTTTTGGATTTAAAGAAAGCGAAATGTTCAAGCTTGAAGAAGAGGCGGCTAAGAATCCGGTCGAAGTTAAATTTTAATAATTATTTTTTAAAATTAATCTATGAAAAAATGGGATAATTTCTTCGGCTCTAAATTAAATTCTGTTTTATTAATTATACTTATAATTCTTCTAGTTATAGTTTTGGTTTATATGAGAAAAAATAAAGAAGCCTACGAGGAAAATAATTTTCTTTTCTCTAATATCGGTATTCCAGTAGGAGACACTAAGTATGAGAAAGATACAGAAAGTTCTTATGTTAATATATCTGCTCCAAATCTTAAACCCCAAGATACAAAAAATACTTATACATATACAAATCATGGATTTAGTATAGAGTTACCTAAAGGATTTGTACCAACAGAAACTATGGGAGAAGGTGGTCCAGGTATACATATTAGTTTACCTGGAGACAGTATAGTTTATTATCCAGACTCTTCTTATTGGACAAAATATGTTTTACCACAATATTCTTATTTAAAAAATGAACAAATAGGAAATACATTATTCAAAGTTTATTCTGATGGAGAGTTTGTTATATATTGGTATCAAAAAGGAGCTGTTGGTTATGAACTTCATGGAAACAAAAATTCATTTGAAACTTTTAAGTTTGTCGGTTGGAATCAATAAAATTTATGGCATTATCTCTTTATAAACAGCAATCAAAAAATGTGTGGAAGACATGGCTTTATATGTCTTTATTTGCGGCTATATTTGTTTCGATTGGTTTTGTCTTGGCTTATATTTATCAGAATATAAATATATTTTATGGAGCTATAATATTTTCTATCGTGATGAACATTTTTTCTTATTGGTATTCTGATAAGATAGCGCTAAGAATGGCGGGGGCAAGTGAGATAAATAGATCTCAATATCCAGAATTTTGGAATTCAGCCGAAAATCTAGCAATAACAGCCGGACTCCCAATGCCCAGGCTCTATGTGATAAATGATCCTATTCCAAATGCTTTCGCGACAGGAAGAAATAAAAATCATTCTGCTATCGCTGCGACTACGGGATTATTATCTATGCTTAGTAAGAATGAATTAGAAGGGGTTATTGCTCATGAGATGAGTCATATTAAAAATAAAGACATATTAATTGCGACTATAGTGGTTATTATGGTCTCTGCAATTTCTCTTCTACTACAAATATTTAGATTTGGCTCTTTCTCTTCTTCAGATGGAGGCAGAAAAGAAGGGGGAGCATTTATTTTGATTGTCTCTATTTTAGCTATGATATTAGCTCCAATAGCTGCAACTATTATACAGCTTGCTATTTCAAGAAAAAGAGAATTTTTAGCAGATGCTTCAGGGGCACTTCTCACAAGATATCCAGAAGGACTGGCTTCTGCATTACAGAAAATTTCCCAATTTAAGCAGCCACTTACTCATGCAAATAATGCTACCGCTCATATGTATATAGTAAATCCTATGGGTCTTAATGCGGTAGGGGACGCAGAAGAAAAGATCTCTTGGCTTAGCAAATTATTTATGACCCATCCTTCTACCAATGAAAGAATAAAAGCTTTATTGGGATAAATAAATAAAAAAATAAAATCGGACATTTGTCCGATTTTATTTTTAGTCCAGAAATTTTTTAAGATTTTATTTTCTTTTTTATTACTGTCTTTTTAGCTACAACTTTTTTTACTTTTGGTTTTTTTTCTTTTATTTCTTTCTCAGTAGTTACATTTTTTTGAGAAGATTTTTCTAGGATAAATACTAACTTATCTAATTTAGTATTTATCTCTTCAAAATATCTTTTTAGATCTATTTCTTTAGGAGAAGAATATTCTTTTCTTGGCTCCCTATCAAAGCTTTTTCTTTCGCTTCTTTCTCCACCTCTAAAATTATCTCTTCCAGTATCTCTTTTCCCTCCAAAACATTCATCGCAAAATACTGGTTTATCACTAGAAGGCTTGAAGGGTACTTGGCAATTTTTACCACATTTATCACAGATAACGCTATGCATTTCTGGTCTTTCGCTTCTTCCACCTCTTCCTCCAAATCCACTTCTACCACCTCTGTCTCCACCGCGGAAGCTAGGCTTTCTTCCGTCTCGACCTCTATCTCCTCCTCTAAATCCACCTCTTCCTCCTTTATTAAAATTTGGCATATATTTTTTTATTTTATTAAGACCATTATACATGGTATAGATTTAATAGCAAGCCTTATTTTTTATCTATTAAAATAATAAATTACACCTATTCCAAAGAAAATGAGCACACCTCCTAATATAGTAGGCAGTGATACAGATTGCCTATACAAAATATATGAAAATACTGCAATAAATATTGGATATGATATTTCCACAAGACCAGCTAGTGTTGGATTCTTAGCCGCTACTGATAGAGCAATAAATACTTCTCCGAGTAGTGATACGGATATAGCAGCTACTAGATACATAGCTACTTCTTTTGAGGTAAAGATAGTGTTTAAATCCTTTTTGAATTTACCAAGCGCTATAGAAGCTATAAGAGCTGCTATAAAGATAAAAAGGGAAGTGAGAGATATTGAAGTAAAGACAGAAATTTTTTTATAGACTTCTCCACGAAAGACATAAGTCAGCCCCCAAAAGATTGATGCTAATACAGAAAAAATAATCCACATAGTTTTGATTTATTAAATTGATTATAGCATTTTATTTTTTTGGCGGAGGATGAGGGATTCGAACCCTCGAACCAGTTTTATCCAGTTGCCACCTTTCCAAGGTGGTGCACTCGACCGCTATGCGAATCCTCCTTATTTTTTTATGTATATTTATTATAATCTTTTTCACTTTTAAAATCAAAAAAAATTTGTTATATTTATAAAGATGCTTCCATAGCTCAGTTGGTTAGAGCACACGGCTTATATCCGTGGGGTCCTTGGTTCAAGTCCAAGTGGAAGCACACTAATGTGCTACTGCAAAGCAGAAGATATTTTCTCTTTTAGCGCCAGACTTCATAAGTGTTTTTATAGCTTCATAAAATGTAGCTCCAGTAGTTGTTATATCATCTAGTAATATAATTTTTTTATTTTGTAAATCCGTATCAGTCTTGTTACATACTTTAGTGTCTATTGTATAAGCATTTTCAATTAATTTTTCTCTTTCTTCTCTGGCGTGAGTATCAGCAAATTTTATCGTGTGTTTTTCTTTTTTTAATAAATCTGTTTTTATATTTTCTTCTAGATATATATTTTTATTTTTTAATAAGAGAATTATATTTCTTAATATTAATTCACTTTGATTATAGTCTCTAGCTATATACCTCTTTTTAGATATTGGTATAGGTATTAATATTAAATCTTTATAATTATCTTTAGATTCAGATACTTCTTTTATAAATTCTAGAAAGTCTTCAACTACTAATATAGCTAGATATTTAGCTACTGATCTTGTGTGTCGATACTTTAGAGCAAAAAGAGCTTTTTTGATTTTTTCATTTTTATAAGATAATGGAGCAAGTATTCCAATTTGTCCACGAAAATTTTTACTTTTATATTCTCCTCTCTTTATCTCGCTTCTACATTCTTTACATAGAGTTTCTCCTTCTTTTTCACAGCTTACACATATTTCAGGTAGAAATACTTCTAAGAGTAGCTTTTTTAGAGATTTAAAGACTTTTTTCATGATATAATAATTATATTACATATGTTTGGAAAAAATGACCAAAAAGACATAATAGAGAGTAGTGTCGGAGTGGATATAGGAACTTATGCTATAAAAGTTTTACAAGTCCGGAAGGATGCCGATCAGATACATTTAGAGACTTATGGAGAATTAGAAATGGCCGCTTATGATTCTCTTCCTCCTGGATCTATAGCTAATATTGGCGAGGAAAAATTAATAACAGCATTAAGAGATTTATTTACTGCTAGTAAGGTTACAGCTAACAGGGTAGTATTTGCAATACCTATGCAAGATTGCTTTGTATCATCTATAAATATTCCTAAAGTGTCAGATAAAGAATTAAATAGTTTACTTCCAATAGAAGCTAGAAAATATCTTCCAGTTCCAGTATCAGAAGTAAAGCTTAATTATTGGCGAACAGAAGTAAATAACAGAGTAAGCGATAAAGAAGACACTATAGTTATCGCTGCTGTTAAAAACGAGACTCATAATCTTTATATGAGACTTGTAGAAAAATTAGGCATTAAAAACTTCTCTTTTGAGATAGAGAGTCTTTCTCTTGCTAGAGCTGTTCTTAAGAATATAAAAAATGAAGAGACTGTTTTATGTGTTGATATTGGCGGTAAAAATTCTTTTGTGTCTCTTTTAGAAAATGGTACGGTAAAGTCAGTCAATCTTATTCAGAAAGGATCTTACGATAATAGCTCTCAACTCTCTAAAGTCTTGGGCATAAGTATAGATGTCGCAGAAGAAGCAAAGAGGATATTCGGATATCTAGGAGATGATTCTTCGCCACACCTTGGAGAGGTGATGGGGCTAGCGAGTTATCCACTTTTTGACGAGATAAAACACCTTTTACTTAGTTATGAAAGAAAGTATAATATAAATATAGAGAAAGTCGTCTTGAGTGGTGGCGGAGCTCTACAGAAAGGTATAAGAGATATTCTTTCTGAATTTTTAAAGAGAGAGGTTATTTTGATTAATTCCTTTTCGGGGATCGTTTTGCCTGATAAGTTAAAAGATATATTGAAAGACGGTAACGAGAAATATGCTGTAGCATCTGGCCTTGCTCTTAAAAATTATTTTAAATAATTATGTTAAACAATCTAGGACAATCAAATATTACAAATCCGAGTCAGTCAGGAGTCTTTAATGAGTTCGTGGCACCGATAGTAGATGACGGAAGAGAAAGCAGCAAAGACTCTATAAGAGTATTTCTTGTTATAGTTTTAATATTGACACTTTTAATTGGTTTCGGATCATTTTTATATACAAATCTTTTAGATAAGCAGGTAGAAGAAAAAAAGCAATTATTATCTAATTATGATTCGTCTAAGCCGTTGCTTGATTTTGAAAATAACATAGTTAATATGAGAGCTCTTTCTCAAAGATTAAAGTTGTTAAATTCTGTTTTTGATAATAAATTATATTTGTCAGGAATGATGTTTCCTTTACTAGAGAGTGCTGTAGAATCTTCTAGAGATAGTTATGTCTATTTCAATAGATTTAATCTTAAAAAAGAAAACAATAGTCAATTGTCTTCAGTGTCTTTATCAGGTATAGCTCTCGATTACCCATCTCTTTATAGACAGATTAATAATTTCAAGACCGGAGAGATGTCTAAATATATTACCAATTTTAAATTATTGTCTCTGTCGCTCGACCAGGGTGGAGGAATAGCTTTTGATATTTCATTCTATGTAGATATATCTACCAACTCTTTCTTAAAGTATTTGGATCATAAAGTTGATGCTTTGTCAGCTAGCTCTACCAGTGAATTCGCTAACACTAATAATAATCCAGGCCCTCTATTCAAAAACAATACTCCTGTAAAGACAGTTCCTGATAGTAAATCAGGAGGCGCTTCCTCAACTCTCAATACTAGCTCGAGTTCGCCATCGGTACTTATAAATTAAAAATATATGCATAGTCAAAAAGTAAAAAGCAAATTATATATAAATCTCTTACTCGCCTTAATTATCTTTGGTTTAATATATTTTGTAATATATCCTAAATATTCTGGCACAGGAACATTTTTTCACCCTAAGCAATACATTTCCAATCTCTTAAAAATTAAAAAAGATTATGACGGTGCTCTATCTCTCGCATCTCAATATAATATAAAAATCATGAAGGCAAATACTGAATATACTAATGCACTCAATACACTGCCTATAGACACTCTAAATAGAATACTTCCTGCTACAGCAGATCCAGTCCTAATAATATATGAGCTATCCAAAATAGCTTCTAGAGTAGAGTCTAACATGCTTCTTGCTAATCCTAAATTTAGTGATGATGGGACAGATAAGAATAGAAATAGTAAGAAGTATAATACTCTCACAGTAAATTTTACCTTAGAAGGTAATTATGAAGGCTTGAAAGCTTTTCTTAGGAATCTAGAAAGCTCTGAGCGAATATACAATATTACATCTTTAGATTTTGCTTCAGCACAAGATTCAAGATATTCTAGTGTATTTAAATATACTTTAACAGTCGAGACTTATTATCTTAAGCAAGATTAAATATATGGACACAAATAATAACAATATAAATAAAAAACACACCAATCTAAGACTTCTTTTTCCAGTTATAGTGTTGGTAGTGGTCTTGGTAGGATATTTTGTATATCAAGGATTTTTTGCTTCCCCAGAAATTGATCCTAACAGCAATAGTAATTCATACATTAACAATACACGACTTGGTAAAAATGTAGATATTCTTAATAAAGAGAATCTTATATTCAATACAAATATTAATAACAATGTACTCTCTAACATAAAAGATTTTTCTCAGATTATAAATCCAAGCAACAGGACAGGAAGAAACAACCCTTTTCTTCCATAGTTTTTCTTTTTTCTTGTTTTTAAAAGCTGTTATAATATAAGTAAGTATGATTTTATTAAATCTCTTAGTATCTCAAAATATAATATCAGAATTAGAAGCTAGAGCTATCGAAGAAGAAGCTAAATCTTCTTCTGTTCCACTTGACGAGATACTTATAGAGCACAATGTCCCAGAAGCTGCAGTACTTACAGCTAGGAATGCTATATATGGCATACCAGTATTTAATGGTGATAGAGAATTAGCTGAAAAATCTCTTTATACTGTATTAGATAGGGAAAAATCTGAAAGATATCTAGCTATACCACTTGGTATGAGGTCATTAGATGATGAAAAAGACAAGAAGATTATCTCAGCAATTAAAATAAATCAAGAGAAAAAAGATTTTATCAAAAATACTGAAATAATAGATGAAGTATTAATCGGAGTTGTAGATCCTGAGAGAAAAAATGTTTTAGATGCTCTTCAATTTATACTTACTTCTGCAGGGGTTGCTTACAAGATTTATCTAATCTCTCTTAGTGAATTCAAAAGAAGATTCGAAGGCTACTCCATAGGAGGGGCTCAAGCAGTTCCACAATATAGTCATAAGCGAGCAGAAGGAGAAGATGTGCGAGAGGAGATAATGGATATCACAGATGAAGAAGATACTATATCAGAATCTTTGATAGACTCTATGCCTATAGCTAAGATGCTGAACATAATACTCAAAAATTCTATTATGAATATAGCTTCCGATATTCATATAGAAAATGTAGGAGATCATGTCAGAGTCCGTACACGTATAGACGGAGTACTTATAAATAGATTCAATATTCCTATTCAAAGACATTCTGCTGTTGTAGCAAGAATAAAGATATTATGTAATCTCAAAATAGATGAAAAAAGAAAGCCTCAGGACGGTAGATTTTCAGTTAAATATGAAGGACACAAGATTGATTTTCGTGTTTCTACTTTTCCTTCTTATTATGGAGAAAAAGTGGTGATAAGAATTCTTGATAGCTACAGAGGAGTAAAGAAATTAGAAGAGATCGGTCTCTCTTCATTTCATCTTGAGCAAATACGTACAGCTTTGGCTAAGCCCTATGGTATGGTATTAATTTCTGGTCCTACAGGGTCAGGTAAGACCACTACGCTTTACTCAATGCTTAATGAAGTCGATAGAGAGAAAAGAAATGTAGTCTCTCTAGAAGATCCTATAGAATATAATATACCCAGCATGAATCAATCTCAAATCTTTCCTGAGATTGGTTATACATTTGCAAATGGCTTACGCTCTATTCTTCGTCAAGACCCAGATGTGATAATGGTTGGAGAAATTCGTGATGCGGAAACTGCTCAGCTCGCCATACAGGCCGCCCTTACAGGACATCTAGTATTTTCTACAATTCATACCAACAATTCCATTGGAGTGGTTACTCGTCTTCTTGATATGGGTATCGATCCATATCTCATAGCTCCGACTCTTAATCTTGCTATTGCCCAGAGATTAGTCCGTACTATTGCCCCAAATTGTTCTTCTGAGCTTTCTGATCCAGGCGTCAAGACCATTATTAGTGAAAGCTTTAAGGATCTTGAAGATAAATTCAAAAAAGATCTCCCACTTGATAAGAATCCTCATACTGCTGTACCATCTTCTACTAACCCTTCAGGATTAAAAGGAAGAATACCGGTATTTGAGATGGTAGAGATAGATAATGAGATAGAGAATCTAATTCTTAATAGAAAGCCAGAAGATGAGATATGGAAAGTGGCAAGAAAGAAAGGTATGATAAGTATGAGAGAGGATGCTATGCTCAAGTCTTTAAAAGGTATAGTGCCATTTACTGAAGTAGAAGGTTTATAAATTATGTTTTTAACTTTTAATAATATATTTCTTAAAAAAGAATATCGTAAAATATTTGTTTTTTTAAATATAATATTTATTTTGATGTATTTTATATTTTCAAATATCTATCTTGCAATAGATTCTTTTTATTTATATTTTTTTTCTTTTTCAGAAAGGTTAAAAATATTTCTTCTTACTGTTTTTGATATTAGTGAACTTCGAGATCCTATTAGACTATTGCTACTTATATTACTATCTATCTCTTTGTCTTTATTTTTTCTTTTTATTTATATTTTATTTAAAGATACGAGACAAGTAAGTCTAAAGAAGACATTACTAGGAAGCCTGGGTGCATTTTTAGCTATTCTTGGCTTGTCTTGTGTTGCTTGTGGATTTGGGCTTTTGTTTTCCGTATTATCTTTTTTTGGAGTTTCTTCTTTAGCTTTGTATTTTCCCTTACACGGAGTAGAATTTGGATTTCTTGGGCTTATATTTCTTAATATTGGCAACTACTTTTTATTAAAAAGAATAAAGAGTCCTTTTGTTTGTTAATATATTTAATAAGTTTATGCAATTAAAAGAATTATTTAAAGAATTAGATAAGCTACATAAAATATACGGGGATAAAACTCTAGACCCTATTTATGGTTGTGGAAAAATAAAAAACCCTAAAGTGTGTTTAGTGTTTATGAATCCGACTGCGAGAAATATTGCTAGCAGTAAAACTTGGAAAGGTTTAAAAGCTCCTTGGATAGGAACTAAAAATGTCTGGAATATGCTTTTTCAGCTAGGATTCATAAATGAAACTTTAATAGAAGAAATAAATGAAAAAAAGTCATTAGATTGGGATTATGATTTTTCTGAGAAAGTATATAAAGAAATAATTAAAAATAATATTTATATAACTAACTTGTCTAAAGCCACACAGCTAGACGCTAGACGATTACCTGACGAAGTTTTTAAAAAATATTTAGACGTGTTCAGAAAAGAGATAGATATGATAAAGCCTCAAATTATAGTTACTCTAGGTAATCAGGTTAGCTCTGTACTATTACAAAAAAGTATAAGAGTATCAGAATATAGAAAGAAATTTGAAGAAGTAGAATTAAATAATAAAAAATACAAGGTATTTCCTGTTTATTATCCTGTAGGACAGGGTACAAGAAATATAAAAAAAGCGAGAGAAGATCTAGAATTTATTTTAAAAAGATAATTGCTATAATTGACTTTTTATGATAAAATGTTTTCTGTCTTTAAAAGATGTTTGCGCGAATAGCTCAGCTGGTAGAGCACTCGACTGATACTCGAGCGGTCCCAAGTTCGAATCTTGGTTCGCGCACAAAAGATTTATTTAAATAAAAAAAGCCGGCATCTTCGCCAGCTTTTTGCAGGAATTTATACTTCACCCCATCCATACAGACCAGGCACCTTTTGATTTTTTTGGTCTGTGATATATAACATATTTTAATGGCGAAAATTGTTCACTACTTTCTTTTATAAATTTAACAGCTTCCGGAGTCAATTTGAAAACAGTAATAGGAGATCCTTTATAGTTTATCAACTCCTCAAGAGAATCCTCATTAATTCTGTTTAGATAATCGGTGACACTTTTTTGTATGTCTTTGTTTAGAGTGTGAATTCTCCATGTGTCTTTTTGTAATTTTTGAAGTATTAAAACAGTTTTTCTGGTCGTAAAAATTTTCCTTTTAGATAGGTCTTTTAAATTTATTTTTGCCATTTTCTAAAATTTATTTTAAAAATATTGTTTAAGAACAGATTCTTATTCTACAACATTTTCTATTTAAAATCAAATTATGCTAAAATTATGATTATATAAATAATTTATGAAGATCATACATTTTTTACGAAGAATCAAAAAATCTTTTTCCAGATATTCACACTCTGTTCAAGTTTTGATCTTTAAAGACAATTTGATCCATAATTTGAATGAGTATAGATCTCAATATAAAGAATTTCTTTTTGCTCCAGTTCTTAAAAGTAATGCCTATGGGCACGGGCTTCTAGAAGTGGCAAAGATTTTAGATAAAGAGAAAGACATTCCTTTTTTTGTAGTAGATTCGCTTTATGAAGCGAGAGTTTTGAGTCATCACTATATAAATAAAGATATTTTAATAATAGGCTATACCAGACTAGCTAATATTAAGAATTATAATTCTAAGAGATTTATCTTTAATATTATAAGTCTAGAAGAATTAAAAAATCTTTCTAAAGAAAAAATAAAAAAAATTAGAATACATATAAAGATAGATACTGGTATGCATAGGCAGGGAATACTAATGAGTGATATAGAAAGTGCTATTCAAATATTAAAAACGAACCCTAATCTATCTCTAGAAGGTATCTCATCTCACTTTGCAGACGCAGATAGTGATGATAGAGATTTTACCAAAAGACAAATAGATAATTGGGAGAAGGCTGTAAATATTTTTAAGAGGGAATTCAAGGATATTAAATATTTTCATATTTCTGCCTCATCCGGAGTAGACATTAATAAAAAAGAATATGGTAATCTGATCAGATTAGGCATCGGTCTTTATGGATTTAATGTCTCAAATAAGGCAGACCTTAATCTAAAAGGGGTTCTTAGATTAGAAGCCATAATCTCTTCTCTAAAAGAAATAGAAAAAGGCGAAAGTGTCGGCTATAATCATACATATACAACTAGTAAAAGAGAAACTATAGCAATAGTTCCAGTTGGATATTTTGAAGGAGTAGACAGGAGACTCTCTAATATTGGATATTTTAAAATAAAAAATATTTTTTGTCCCATAGTCGGCAGAATAAGCATGAATCTAACATCCATTAATATTTCAGGCGTAGAAGCTATTAAATTAGAAGATAAAGTTATAGTAATAAGTGAAAATAAAGAAGACAAGAATTCAATTTTAAATATTGCTAGATTATGTGATACTATACCTTATGAAGTATTAGTCCATATCTCCAGCTCTCTTCGCAGAAGTATCTTATAATAAATATTCATATTATGAAAACAAAATTATCTCTAGAAAAAGAAGTTAAGAATAAAAGCACTTTTTATATAGTCGGGACTCCTATAGGCAATCTTGAAGATATGACTTTTCGTGGAGTGAGGATCTTAAAAGAAGCAGATCTTATCCTTTGTGAGGATACCAGCAATGCTCAAAAGTTATTAAAGTATTATGATATAGAAACTAAAGTCACTAATTATTTTGCGAATTCTCGTCTCAGTAAGGTAGAAGAGATTATCAATCTTTTAAAAACTGGTAAAAATGTAGCTCTTATATCTGATGCTGGGATGCCGACCATATCAGATCCTGGTAGTATCTTGGTGAAGAAGATCTATGAAGCTAAGAGAGAGTGTGAGGATATATCAGTGTCTGTAGTTCCTGGCCCCAGCGCCCTCACTGCTGCTTATGCGCTATCCGGATTTTTTGGTAACGAATTTACTTTTTTCGGATTTCTTCCTCATAAAAAAGGGAGAGAAACTATTTTTAAAGAGATATTAGGTTCTAGACGGGTTTCTATATTTTATGAATCAAGTCACAGAATAGAGAAATGCCTAGAAAGTCTTTCTAAGATTTTAGATTTAGAAAGAGAAGTCGTGATAGCTAGAGAGATAACTAAAATGTATGAAGAAGTCGTCAAGGGGAACATTTTAGAAGTGAAGGATTATTTTTATTCTAACAGAGATAAAGTGAGAGGGGAGTTTGTTGTGCTTATATCTTAATTACATTAATTTATAAAGTAAGGCAAGTTTTCAAATAATTTTATTTTGTTATAATTAATAAAATATATGTCAAAAAATTTATTCCAAAGATTATTAGCCTTATTATTTGTCTTGATAGTAATATTTATCGATATACCAAGCGTATTCAAGGATTTGCTGATAATTATTTTATCCATAGCCCTTTTTCTTTCCACCTATAATATTCTTAAGAGAAAAAAGAAAACAAAAGAAGGTATTTTAGATTAAGATTTTATATTTTTGCAATATAAATATATTTTTGATATAATATAGTGTATAGAATATTCCGCTATAGCTCAGCGGCAAAAAGAATATAGATAGTTGGCTGACAACTAATAATCTACATCCTTATACAAAAGAGCTGTTTTAAAAAAAATATTCCGTGGTAGCTCAGCGGTAGAGCAGTTGGCTGTTAACCAATTGGTCGCAGGTTCGATCCCTGCCCACGGAGCCAAGATTTCTGGTGCGATCCGACCCGTCCAGAGTAAAAATCCCAGGATCT
>CAZNZR010000007.1:0-38134 GCA_964577655.1 uncultured Candidatus Saccharibacteria bacterium
GATTAATTCAATTTGAAAAATCGTGCACACCGAATTCGGTGCATGCATTTGTCGAATCCTTCTTCGCTGTTTACAGCTATGAAGGAATTAAGTTAATGAACTTTAAAATCATTCGAGATACTTCGAGATGTATCAAAAGTCGCATTAAGATTTACTGAGATTTAAATTAATTAAACTCAAAATCTCACAAAAAAGTAAATTGCGCTAAAATCGGAGCAAAAGAAAGTGGTATAAAGTCCTTCGTAGTTTAAACGAAGAAGGATAAATTCTCCAATGTGTTAAGATTCAAAACGTAAAATTATCTTTACGGTTTTTTGCTTTGTTTATGTAAATGGTATAATCATTTTTATGAAAATAGAAAGTCTTTTTGGAATATCAGAAAAAGGAATTTTCGAGAAAAAACACAATATTATTATACCGATTTGTCTTGGTAATAAATTTTTTTCTGAAAATTTTATACCAACAAACAATCTGAAAGAGTATATAAAATTTGCTTTAGAAAATACAAAAGATAAAGTCTTAATATTAATTGTTGACAAGATTCAAGATACAAATATTTTTGTAAGAATGACTAATAAGACAGAAATTGGAGCAACAACTCTAGCTATAAAACAAGGAGTTAAAATAAAAGAAAATCTAATTAAGATGTTGCAAAAAGAATTTTCTAGTTTCAATAATATAGAAGTTATAAATTATTTGGATTATGAAAACAATAACCCCAATTCTTTAAAGATAACACATTTAGTTTATAAATTTTTTAAAAACAATAAAGATTTTCAAAAAGAAATTTTAGATTCAGTAAAAAATTCTGTAAAAGATAGAAGATTCACCAAAGAGCAATATTTAAAATTGTGTGATTATGTCCTTGACGAGTTTGCCCTATGTTTTAATTCTCTAAATTTTAATACTATAAACTATGATCTATTTTTATATCCTGATGTAGACGAAGTATTGATTCTAATAGAAAACATAAAATCAAACAAAAAGTTTCTAAAACTTAAAAATCAGATTGATTTAATAGACAAAAGTCGAATGCGTTGGTGTATTTTAAGATAAATATTAACAAAATTATGAAAATTTTAATAATAACAGATATACATTACGGAAATAATGTTAATTACGAATCTCTTAATGGTAAAGATTATATAAACGTCTTCGGAGAAGATTTTAAAGAGGTCTATAAAAAATTAGAGCCGTTGATGTTAGGGTCAGATTTGGTTGTAAATTTAGGAGATTTAATACAAGATACAAATATTGAGAAAGATAAGATTTTATATAAAGAAGCTTTGGATTTATTTAAAGAGAATAATGTAAAAATCGAACACGTTTTAGGAAATCATGATTTAAGAAACATAAACCATAAAGAAATTAATAATATTATAGGGCGAGAATCTGAATTCTATTCATTTGATTTGGATGGTTTTCATCATGTAATACTTTCATCCACAAGAGATGAAAGTTTAGTAAATACAGAAGGATACCATAGAGGGAAAGAGCAATATTATATAGAAGATAAAGATTTAGAATGGTTAAAAAATGATTTAAATAATACTAAATTATCTACTATTGTATATTCTCATTATCCTTTAGATGAACAAGATTTTTCTGATAATTATTATTTTAAAAACTTAAAAGAGAGTGGAAGATTGCAAAATAGGGAATCGGTTAGAAAGATTTTAGAAAAATCTAAAAAAGTTAAAGTGGTTTTTTCTGGCCACACTCATTTTTATCACAAAGAAATTATAAATAATATTGAATACTTCTCCATACCTTCATTTTCTGAAAATGATGGAGAGGGAAAACCTAATCATTTATTAGCTCTTATAAAAATAGATAACAATATTACTGTAGATTTGATAAAAATATAGATTTGCGTATACAATTAATATATTGTATAATATCAAGCACTATTAATTAGATTAATTAATAGTACACATAATCAATTACATAAATAAAAAATATATGAATAATAAATTCGTTTTAATTATAAATGGGCCTATAGATTCCGGCTCAAGAAGAGTGGTAGAAATTTTAATGGAAAAATTAAAAAGAGTTTTTTTAGCTTCAGCTAATAAAATTAAATTTTTAATATCAGATTATACTCCAGACAAAGACAGAAAAATGATTCACGAAGCTATTTCATTTTTAGCTGAAAAAATGCTAGAAAACGAGATCTCTTTAATAGTGGAAGGCGGGTCTGTAGAACAAGAATCACTGAATAAAAAAATAAAATCATTAGCGGAAGACAAAGGTGCAAAAATAATCACAGTGAACATAGAAGCCCCAGTTGAAGTGTTGAGAGAAAGATTTTTGAAAAGATTGGAAAAATCAGCTATTACAGGTCAAAAAGCTAGCGTGTTTGATGAGGAAGGGTTTATGAAAAGAGTCAATGCTTATTTTGAATTAAAAAATTCAGAAGACATGACTTTTGACTCTAGTAAGGAGGCTCCAGAGTTTATAGCAAAAAGCATAATGAGTATATTATAAGGTTTATCTAAAAACACCTCTCTAAATTATATTTAGAGAGGTGTTTTGTGTATAACTCTTTTCTCTTTCTTTTTAGATTAATGCTATAATAAAATCATAATAGATTCGTTTTATTTTTAGCTATTAAATTTTATGGATTATAAAAGCGAGCTTAATGAGTTAGTACTAACTCTTGTAAAAGAAGAAGGTAGTGATTTGCATCTTATAGTTGGAGCGCCTCCAGTGCTTCGTGTGAATAGTGAGCTAATCAATCTTCTTCACAAGGAGCCTCTTAAGTCAGAAGATACTGTAAATTTTTTGCGGGCGATGGTCTCCGAGAGGATGTTTAATGATTTTGTCATAAAGCAAGAATTAGATTTCTCCTTTGAACATCTGGGAGAGTATAGACTTCGTGGCAACGCTTATTTCCAAAAAGGTCTCGTAGGAGTTTCTCTTCGTCTTGTTCCTAAGCCAAGAACTTTTGAAGAATTACAGTTACCAGCTATTCTGTCTGAGATAGCTCATGAGAAGCAGGGACTTTTTCTTGTCGTTGGTCCAGTTAGACAAGGTAAATCCACAACTCTCGCTACTATGGTTAATGAGATAAATTCTACAGAAAGAAAGCATATAGTCACCATAGAAGATCCTATTGAATATATTTTTGAAAATGATAAATCTGTTATTGATCAGAGAGAGATAGGTATGGATACTTCTTCATTCCATTTGGCTCTTAAGCAAGCATTCAGACAAGATGTCGATGTGATAATGCTCGGAGAGATGCGAGATATAGATACTATATCTGCTGCTGTCACTGCTGCTGAGACAGGGCATCTTGTGCTTTCTACTTTACATACCAACTCAGCGTCTCAGACTATAAATAGAATAATAGATTCTTTCCCAGCGGAGCAACAAGAACAAGTTCGTCTTCAGCTAGCCTCTTCATTACTAGGAGTATTTTCTCAGAGACTTATACCATCTGTTAGTGGTGCTATGCTTCCAGCATATGAGCTTCTTCTTAATAATACCGCAGTAGCTAATCTAATAAGAGACGATAGAGTACACGAGATAGACATAGTGATAGAGACAGGTAGAGATCAGGGTATGATTGATTTTAATAGAAATCTTTCAGAAATGGTCAGGGCGGGTAAAATCTCTTTAGATGTAGCTATGGCTAATTCTCGTAATCCTAGAGCTCTAGAGAAGATGATATAAAAATATGTTATTTAAGTATAAAGCTATAAAAAGTGATGGATCTAGACTGGAAGGAAAAATAGAAGGTGTAAGTGAAGATGATGCTATTGGTATTTTACAGGATAGACAGTTAATAATCGTATCACTTGAACCTTTTGAAGAAAAAAATACTTTTGGTTCTCCTACGACCGGCTTCAAGCTTCCATTCTTTGGTCCTAAAGTCAAAGAAAAAGATATCGTAGTCTTTTCTCGGCAGATAGCTACACTTTTCCAATCAGGCATATCTGCTCTTCGTAGCTTTAGACTGGTAGCGACAGAGACAGAGAATCCAGAACTTAAAAGAATTTTAAATCTAATAGCCGATGATATACAATCAGGACTTTCTATTTCAGCGGCTATGAGCAAATATGATAAAGTATTTGGTACCTTTTATTCTAATCTTATAAAAGCGGGAGAAGAATCAGGAAAGCTAGATGAATCTTTCAATTATCTTGCTGACTACATGGATAGGAATTTTGATCTTACTCAGAAGATTAAAAAAGCTTCTATTTATCCTGTATTTGTGACGAGTACTTTTATAGTCGTTATGATAGTTATGATAATTTTTGTTATACCTCAGTTAGCTGGAATGCTTATAAGTGAAGGGCAAGAACTTCCTTTTGTTACCAAGCTTATATTAGGAATAGGCACTATAGGAAGAAAGTATGGCCTACTTATCTTAATAGTCTTTGGATTCCTAGGATATTATTTATACAACATAAGCAAGACTCCTTCAGGAAGGCAATATGTTGATTATTTTAAATTAAAGATACCAGTTTTTAATGTTCTTTATAAAAAGATTTTCCTTTCTAGATTAACAGATAATTTAGACACCATGCTTTCTTCAGGAGTACAGATAGTTAGAGCTTTAGAGATTACCTCTGATGTGGTAGACAATGTAGTCTATAAAGATCTTTTGGTTAGAGTTTCTAAAAAAGTAAAAGGAGGCAAATCTTTATCTCAGTCTTTTTATGAAGAAGAAGAATTACCAAATATTTTAGTTCAGATGACTAAGATAGGAGAAGAGACTGGAAAGCTCGGATATATCTTAAGGAGTCTTTCTAGTTATTATAAGAGGGAAGTCTCTACCGCTATAGATACAGCATTATCTCTTATAGAGCCTGCGCTTATCATTCTTTTAGCTGGAGGAGTGGGAATACTTCTAGCAGCTATATTAGTTCCTATGTTTTCTGTTGTTACTAATATATAATTAGCTTTTCCACATGAAGACAGCTTTTTTAAATTAATACTTTTTTATTTGGTATAATATATACATATCTAAAATAATATAGAGAAAAACAAATATGAAAAAATTTAAATTAACAAAAGGTTTTACCCTCATCGAACTCTTGGTGGTTATCGCCATCATCGGTATCCTTGGTGCTATAGTGTATGCTCCTTTCCAGACAGCTCGTCGTAAAGGTCGTGATGCACAAAAAATTGTGGAAATGAAAAACATACAAGCCGGATTATTCCTTTATGCTGACTCTCATGGAGGATATTTTCCACCAGATTTAACTACCCTTGAAAACTCTCAGACGGATAAATTACCAGTCAATGTAAATAAAACTAACGCATGGGCAGCAAATAAATATAATTACGTTCCTTATGCAGATGCTAATGGAAATGTTATTGGATTCCATCTTTTAACTCACTTAGAGACGAATTCGCCAGTCCTTTCAGGAGCGGCTTCTTGTAGAGGTTATGTGACAGGCGCTGGTTTAGTACCATGTATCACAGCAGCCAATGTTTCTGTAACCCCAGCTGCTGGAGGGGCTATAGGTGAGCCAGATGTAAGTAGTGCAAAGCTTTTACCAGCAGAGAGAACAGCAGACACAGATACTAATTGTGCCACTGATGTTACATCTTGTATCTACGATCTTAAGTCATAGAAATTTATCTGTAAAGCATGTTTAACTTCTTTTTCTACCCACTTCTCTTTCTGTTCGGAGGAGCGGTAGGTAGCTTTATAAATGTAATAGTAGACAGACTATATATCAAATCATTCTGGGGTGGGCGGAGTGTCTGTCAGAGTTGTAGTAAAAAGCTCTCTTGGTATGAGATGATACCAGTATTGTCATTCATTTTCTTGAAGGGTAGATGCCATAAATGTAAAGTTCATATTGGGTGGAAGCATTTTTGGATAGAGTTTATTCTAGGAATGCTCGCTATTCTCACTTATAAATTTTTATTAATTGACTATTTCTCTATATTTGCTTCTTCTAGTATTATTTGGACTGGTATTTTGTTAGCTCTATTTTATGCTTTTATTTTCATTTTACTTTTTGTAGTTCTGCTTTATGATCTGAAGCATAAGATAGTCCCTATACAATTCTCATTATTAATTATTTTAGTCGGTATCTCTTTTGAGGCTTATAGAGTGTATAATTATTTAGCGATTTATTCTGAATTCTCTACTTTATTTTGGCTTGATTTATTTTCTGGATTTCTTATTTCTCTACCTTTTCTTATAATATTCTTATTATCAAGAGGGAAAGCCGTTGGCTTTGGAGACATTATGCTTTTATTTGGAGTTGGATATATAACCGGATTTATATTTGGAGTGTCTACTTTTCTTCTATCTATTTGGATAGGAGCTATAGTATCTCTTATTATGCTTTATCTCTTTCCTAAGAAATACAATAGAAAGTCAGAGATACCTTTTGCGCCATTTATAGTCATAGCCACTGTGTTAATGATATTTCTAGAGATAGATTTTATAGGTTTGTCGATGTTTTTATATTAATTTTAAATTAAATTTTATTTTTTTGTGCTAAAATATAATTATGAATTTTTGGCGTAAAAAAATAGAAACCAAAGGGTTTACTCTTATAGAGATAATGGTCGTTATATCTATTATTGCTATTATAGGCGGAGCCTTAGCAGGCTTTGATTATAAGAAAAATCAAGTTAGGAATACTTTACTTTCTGATTCAGAATCTTTAGCTTTCTCGGTGAGAGATATGCAGAATAGGACTTCTAGCTTTATAGGTAATGAGACTTTTCCTAATAGTGGTTATGGGGTCTTTCTTAATCTTTCTACACCAGATCTTATAGAATTTTTTTATAAAAATAGTAGTCAGTTTTTCTCTGATACAGAATTATCCTCCACTGCTTCAATGAAGCCAGATGATGATCTATTTCTAAGCTCTGGCAATCATATCAGTAAGATATGTCTTAATAATTGTGGGACACAAGTAGACAAGTTGGCTATTTATTTTATGAAGCCTAAGCCATATGCTTATTTTTCTTATCTTGGCTATGACGGATCTTATCATACAGTGATTGGCCAAGATACACCCATTAATAAGGTCTGTATTGAGATAAGTGGAGGAACTGATGAGATAGAGAAGAGGAGGATAGAGGTATATTATATAGGTCAGATATCCTTCTCTTACGAAGGTTGCCAATAATATTCTTATGAGAAACTTTTTTATTAAAAATAAATATGAGAAAGGGTTTACTCTTATTGAGCTTATGGTCGCGACTTCTCTCTTTGCCATAGTGGCAGTAGCTGGAGTATCGATCCTCTTATCATCACAAAGAGCTTATAAGAGAGTCTCTAATAATAGGGTTGCGATAGATAATACCAATCTCGTAATTGATTCCATATCAAGAGAGGTTAAGTTTGGTAGGAAGTATGGTTGTGTAAATACAAGTACAGGACCTTATGTATCTTGGAATGATAATCTGTTTAATTATCTTTCTTTCTCATCTACTTTACTTACTAATGAAGAGAGTGGATTTTGCAATGCTCTAGCCTTTACTCCTGAGACAGATGAAGATCGTAAAATAGTATATTATCTAGATTCAAATGCTAAAGCTATTCATCAAGCAGAATATATTTTTAATGTTACTACAAGCGCTTTCGATCTAGATAAAGATTATATTCTGACTTCTAATGATTTTATTGTTAATAATTTCTGGATAAAAGTTTCTGGTATTAGTGTTACTGATTATAAGCAGCCGTCAGTTCATATCTATATGTCTGGTATAGTTAATCTAGTTAAAGATAATCAAGGAATTGTGACATCTACTTCTACTTTTGCTATTGAGACCTATTTATCCCAAAGATCAATAGATAATTAATAATATGAAAAATATTTTTAAAAATAAAAAAGGTTTTACTCTTATAGAAGCTTTAGTCTCTATTGCTCTTATACTAATAGCTGTGACAGGGCCTCTCTCGCTCACTCTAAGCTCAGTAACCACTATAATACAGAGTAAAAATAGAGTTATTGCATCTTATCTAGCAGAAGAAGTAATAGAAAATTTTAGAAATTATCGTGACAGCTTTACCTTGGCTTGTAGTAATCTTAATATAGATTATACCAGTGATGGTCAGAGTATTATTGGAGGTGCTTGTGTTAGCAATGGGGCTAATATTTACTTAGCTCCCTCATATTTTCTAGACGCTCTCTATAGTCCTTCTTCTATAGCCTGGCTTCTATTTCTTGAAAGCGTAGATCCACTTTTAGTTAACGGGGAGAGCTATATTGATAATGAATCATTCTCTTCCACTCTTTCTAGTGTTTATAGCTTGCCTAGCTGCAATTATCTGAGCTTAAGCGAGAACAGTGGTTTTAATTGTACATCTGGTACAAGGACTCAATTCAGAAGGTCTGTATTTATTAGTAAAATTTCAAATAATGCTCTTAGAGTAAGAGTAAAAGTAGTATATTTAGAATCAGGAATCTTCGGCGTTAATGATAGATCGGTAGAGGTCACAGATTATATTTATCAAAGATAAAAATTATGCAAAATAAATCTAATAATTTAAATTCGGGATATATATTAATATTTACTCTTATAGTAGTAGCTATTTTACTTCTAATATCTATTTCAGTTTCTAGAATTATTACTAAAGAGATATTTTTCTCTAAATTGATAGATTATAATAAATCTGCTTATTTTGCGGCAGATAGCGGTATAGAATGTGCCCAGTATTTGGATTCTATTTTTCAAGATAAGAGTCTAGGTATATCTCTCATACTTAATTCTACTTCTACCAGCGATGGAGAATATGATTTTCATAAGAATGCAGCAGAAAATGTCTTCTTCGCGACATCTACTGTTCCTAGTTATACTAATATATTATCAAGTGATTATAAGGAAAAGATTTTTTGTGCTAGTGACGGTACTTATAATAAGATATTTAATGATGGGGCTTATGTTAATACAAAAGAAGAAGTCCTTACTAATCTCAATCAATTAAGATCTACTTTTAATATAGTAGGGGATAATCTTCACGCTACAACCACTTTCGGGTTAGTTGTTCAAGAAGTTGATCCTATAACTAGTGACATAGTCTATAGATGTGTCGTTGTAGAATTCGCTAAGACAAAATCGCAAGTGTCTACAAGCACCTCAGAATCTTTTGGTATAATCTCAACAGGATTTTCTAGTTGTAGAGAGTATGATAATGCTAAAGTTGGCAGAAGTATTTATAGATATTCTAAGGCAGAATAGATATTGTGAGACTTTTTTAAAGTTATAATTTTCTTATTATTTTGCTATAATCATATAATGAATTTATCTAAAAAAGAGGCTGGAAATAGGATAAAAGAATTACGAGAATTGATAGAAAAACATCAGTATCTTTATCATGTACTGGATAATCCAGAAATAGAAGATACCGTATATGATACTCTCTTTCACGAACTTATAAAGCTAGAAAAAGATAATACTGAATTTGCTGATGAGAACAGTCCTACTAAAAGAGTAGGAGGAAAAATACTTGATCATTTTGAGAAAGTTAAGCATGAAGTCCGTCAATGGAGCTTTGATAATGTCTTTGATTTTGAAGAATTAAAAGATTGGGAAGAGAGAAATAGAAAAATACTAGAAAAAGAAAATACTAACAAAAATTTTTCTTATGTTGCTGAATTAAAAATAGACGGACTCAAGGTAGTACTGACTTATAAAGATGGAGAATTGGTGAGAGCAGCAACCAGAGGAGATGGAGAAGTAGGTGAAGATATTACAGAGAATGTGAAGACGATAAAGTCTGTGCCACTCAGATTAAAAGAAAAAGTATCAATAGTAGTGATGGGTGAAGCTTGGATGAAAAAGAGTGATCTAAAAAAGATAAACGAAGAGCAAGAAAAGAATAAATTACCAAAATATGCGAACACTAGAAATCTTGCTGCTGGCACATTAAGACAGCTTGATACTAAAGTAGTAGCAAGTAGAAATTTAAAAGTATTCGCCTATGATATAGAAATTTTTGATTTTAATACACAAATATCTGAACTCGAATTCTTAAAAAGAAATAACTTTTTAGTAAATCCGCATTATAGATTATGTAAAAATTTAGAAGAAGTAGAGCATATGTATCATGAGTGGAAAGAAAAGAGAGAAGATGAAGAATATGGAATAGATGGGCTTGTAGTAAAAATAAATGAAAAAGATATTTTTGATAAATTAGGATTTACAGCTAAGGCTCCACGCGCTGGCATTGCTTATAAATTCCCAGCGGAAGAAGTTTCTACTAGAGTGTTAGATATCACAGTACAAATTGGCCGCACTGGAGTTGCTACACCGGTTGCTGAATTAGAAGAAGTATTAGTATACGGATCTCATGTGAAGAGGGCTACACTTCATAATAGTGATGAGATAGATAGACTAGATGTGAGAGCGGGTGATACTGTTATTGTGAGAAAGGCAGGCGACGTGATACCAGAGATAGTATCTGTAATAAAAGAATTAAGACCAAAGAATTCTAAAAAATTTATTATGCCAGAAAATTGTCCTGTATGTAATTCTAAATTAGTAAGAGAGGAAAATAAAATAAATAAATCAGGCAATAAAATAAAATTGAGTACTGGATTATTTTGCAAAAATGACTCTTGCGAAGCAAAGCATCGTGAATATTTTACATATTTTGTATCCAAAAAAGCTTTTAATATTGATGGTATGGGTGAGAAGATCATAGATGAATTTTATGATCTTGGACTAGTAAGAAATGTTCTAGATATTTTTACGTTAAAAAAGAGTGATATAGAAGGACTTGAGGGATTTGGAGAAAAGTCAGCAGACAATCTAATAAATGCAATAGAAGCGTCAAAAAATATTTCACTACATAAATTTATCTATGCGCTAGGAATTAGACAAGTAGGAGAGACTACAGCAAAAGATTTGGTTAAAAAATTTGGTAGTTTCGAAGTTTTACAAGAAAAAGTTTCTGACCTATCAAAAATGAAAAATAAAGATCTTACAGATAAAAAATTTGTAGAACAATTAAAAAATGAGTTTGGTGTGGAGGGGATTGGGGAGAAAAGTATAGAAAGTCTAATAGAATATTTTACAAATGAAAAGAATAAAAAATTCTTAAAAGAGATTTTGAAAATAGTAAAAATAGAAAATCTAAGAAATGATATAGTAAAAAGTGAAGAGGGTATTTTTGCGGGAAAAACTTTTGTGATTACTGGTACTCTCTCAAAGCCGCGTGAAGATTTTCAAGAAATTATAGAAAATCTAGGAGGAAAGATCTCTAGTTCTGTATCTAAAAAAACTAACTATGTGTTACTAGGAGAAAATGAAGATGGTAAAATATCTACCAAAGAAAAGACAGCTAGAGAATTAGGAGTGAAAATTATAAATGAAGAAGAATTTAATAGACTATTATAATAAATCTATGAAACAAGCAACATTATTATTTTTAATTAGAAGAAATGAAAATAAAATAGAAGAAATTTGTCTCGCAATGAAAAAGAGTGGTTTTGGTGCTGGCAGATGGAACGGCGTTGGTGGTAAAGTAGAACAAGAAGAATCTATTGAAGATGCTTGTAAAAGAGAAGCTTTTGAGGAGGTCGGTGTGAAAGTTTTTGATTTAAAGAAAGTAGCTGAATTAGATTTTATTTTTTCTAAAAAACCAGAATGGAATCAAAAAGTACACACATATTTTTGTGAAAAGTGGGAAGGCGACACTACGGAAAGTGAAGAGATGAATCCAAAATGGTTTTTAATAAAAGATATACCGTTTGATTCTATGTGGCCAGATGATATTTTTTGGTTACCAAAAGTATTAGAAGAACAATCAGTAAAAGCAGAGTTTACTTTTGGTGAAGATGATATTATAGAAGATCAAAAATTATCTGTAATATCAAGCTTTTAAAATAACAGATTTTCTGTTAAAATAGCTATATAAATATATGTCTGAATATAAAGCAAAGACAGAAGATAATAAATGTGTTTTTTGTGAGATTGTAAATGGCAATATTCCAGCCAATATATATTGGCAAGATAAAGATTTTGCAGCTTTTTTATCTATAGATCCAAACACAGAAGGTTTTTCTTGTGTTATACCTAAAAAACACTTTGGAAGTGATGTTTTAAAAATGGATGATATTACTCTCCAACAACTTATTTTAGCTTCTAAAAAAGTCTCCCAAATATTGGAAAAATATTTTGAAGATGTTGGCAGAGTTGGGGTTATAATGGAAGGTACAGGAATAGATCATGCTCACATAAAACTATTTCCTATGCATGGTACAGGGTATATGAAAAAAGGAGAATGGAGACAAATATTGTCAGGAAAAGATTTTTGGTTTGATAAATATGAAGGTTGGTTATCATCTGGAGGAGGTCCAAAAGCTGATCAAAATAAATTAAAAGAATTGGGTGACAATTTAAAAAAAGTAGAAATATAGTTTATGTCTAATATTGAATTTACAAAAAAGGATTTAGAGAATGTGGCGATGCTGTCGCGATTACATTTAAATGATGAAGAAAAAGAAAAATTTTTAGTACAAATGAAGGAGATTCTGGAATATGTTGGTCAGATCGGAGAAATGGCAAATAGTGAAGTAGAAGCAAGTGGAGGAGAAAATTATGGAAAGCAATTCGAGAATTCTATGAATAAAAATACAACTAGAGAAGACATTGTGCTCAATGAAGCTAATAAATTCACTGAGTCTCTATTAGCTAATGCGCCAGCTAGAGATGGTAGCTTTGTTAAAGTCTCTCAGGTACTAGATAAACATAAAAATAAAGACGCGTAAAATTTATGAAAACAGTAAAAGATATATACAACAAATTAATGCTAAAGGAGACTACCGTGAGAGATGTAGTAGATGAGTGTCTTAAAAATATAAAAGAAAAAGATAAGGATATAAATGCTGTGCTTGGTATTTATAGTGATAAATTTTTAAATGAACAAATAGAAAACGCACAAAAGATGCTAGATGAGGGTAGAGCGACAAAATTGACTGGGGTTCCAATCATATTAAAAGATAATATATTAGTAAAAGGAGAGAGGGCTAGCGCAGGAAGCAAGATGTTAGAAAATTATGTAGCAACTTACGATGCATCAGTAGTCACAAAATTAAAAGAGGCTGGAGCGATACTTATAGGTCATGCAAATATGGATGAGTTTGCCATGGGTTCATCTGGAGAGACTTCTGCTTTTGGGAACACAAAGAATCCTATTAATACAGATTTGGTTCCAGGAGGATCTAGTGCAGGATCTGCAGCTAGCGTGTGTGCCGGATATGTACCATTATCTCTGGGGAGTGATACGGGAGGGTCTATTCGTCTACCGGCTGCTTTTACTAACTTAGTTGGATTTAAGCCGACTTACGGATCTGTATCTAGATATGGGCTAATAGCTATGGGCTCTTCACTAGATCAGATTGGTCCATTTGCAAATACAGTAGAAGACGCAGAGATTTTATTTGATACAATATCATTTTTTGATAATAAGGACTCTACTAGTATCCCAGTAGACATCAGAGATAAAAAATCACTAGATTTAAAAAAGAAAATAGGTATACCAAAAATCTTAAATGAAGAAAAAATGAAAGCTGGGATTAATCCTAATATCTGGAAAGATTTTGAAAAGCAAATAGACAATTTCAAATCATTAGGATATGAAGTTATTGAGGTTGATATTCCGGATCTTGATAAAGCTCTTGCTATTTACTATGTGATCTGTCCAGCAGAAGTATCTTCTAATATGGGTCGCTATGATGGTGTTAGGTACGGACTTTCTGTCCCAGGAGAAAATACAATACAAAATTTTACAAATTCTAGAACTAGTGGATTAGGTGATGAAGTTAGAAGAAGAATTTTACTCGGAACATATATATTGTCTGCTGGATATTTTGATGCATTTTATAACAAAGCAGTAACTGCCCGTGAAGTATTAAAAATGCAATTTTCAAAAGCTTTTGAGTTCGTGGATGTTATCATGACTCCTACAAGTAGCATGTTTCCTTGGGGATTCGGAGAGATAAATGATCCACTTCAGATGTATCTAGTTGATCTTTTTACTGTGCCGGCTAATATTATAGGCGCTCCTGCCATCTCAATACCTACTACTAAAAGTAATGAAGTAAATAAAAATAATCTCCCAAAATCTATCCATTTGATAGCAGACATGTATCAAGATAAAAAGTTGTTTAAAATATCTAAAGATTTAGAAAGCGTTATTCAAAAATAGCTTTGTTATATTAGTTTTTAAGCTTTATGATATAATTTAGACATATCATAATCTCATGTATTCTTTTAATTTTGATTATATCTTTAATGCCGTTTATAATGCACTTTTAGCTGTGAGATATGCTGTGCTTTTTTGGATTTTAAGAGTCAGCCCAGCAGACTATCTAGAAGATCATAAATTTGATGCTTGGGATGGTCTTCGGGATAGAGGGTGGATAAAAATAGTTGAAAATTCAAGTAGTCCTGTATCTGATAATGTTTCCACTATATATCTCGGTTCCACTTCTAATGATTTATCTTTATCTTGGTGGGATATATTTAAAGAGAAAGTTTTTGGTATTGAGTCAGACAGGGCTTCTGTGCTTTTATCCGGAGACTCTCCAAATTATGGAATAAATCCAAATGATGTTAATTACGCTATTGATAAGGTTAATAATGATCCTTGGTTTTCAAGTCTTCATTTATCTATTCAGAATCCAATATTAGCTTTTTTTGCTGACATATTAAGTGTGGCTACTTTTTTTGTCTTATTAATTTTTATTTATGTCGTCATCAGATGGTCTCTTATAGCTCTAGCTCCAGCTTTTAAGCCGAAAGAGAAAAAGTCTACAACTAAAAATACTGAAGTAAAAAAAGAAATAGAAATCAAAATCCTGAGTCCAAAATCAGAAGATATTTCTATGCCAGCTGGTATTGCGGGTCTCCCCATTGATGAAAGTAGTTTAAGTGAAAAAGACATATACGATATCAAGCTGACAAAAGAGAAACTAAATAGTGATATAAATAAATCAGAAGAAAAAGAAATCAATACTCTTTTGCTTACTTATCAAAATAAAAACTATATACCAAAGAAAGAAAATTTACATATAAAAATAAATTATAATAATGAAACTCAAAAGGATATGTCTTCAGAAAAAGATTTAATAGATCTGGCTAAAGCAAGCAATGAGCAAGAGCGTGATAGGGTAGAATCTTATATAAATAAATGGAATATAGTAATAAATTATATGGAGGGCAAAGAGGAGGCTCTCTGGAGAATCGGAATATTAGAGGCAGATAATCTTCTATTTGATATTTTAACAGATAGAGGATATAGTGGACTTACGATAGCTGATAAGCTAAGAGAGGCTAATTTTAATACTATAGACCTAGCCTGGAGCGCCCATAAGATTAGAAATAGAATCGCCCATCATGGATCACAGTTTGTACTTTCAGAGAGGATTGCTCGTAACACCTTAGAATTATATCGCTCAATATTTACAGAATTCAAGATTTTTGAATAAGACTCGATTTCTTTAATTTGCTTTGAGTAAACTACTTTTGCTATATTAAATATATGAAAAAGGAAGAATCTAAGAAATATAAATTGCCAGAAAATAGCGGAGTGTATTTCTTTTTAGATAAAAAGTGGAATTCTAGGTCTATCCCACCTAAAGATATCATTTTATATGTTGGAAAAGCTACAGTCTTAAAAGACAGGGTCGCTAGTTATTTTGCCAGTGATCTTATTAGTACACGGGGGACAAAAATATCAGGCATGATAGAGAATGCTAAGGATATATTTTATATTGAGACTACAAGTGTGTTAGAGGCTATACTTCTAGAGTCAAAATATATAAAAGAGTTAAAGCCATTTTTTAATACCAGAGAAAAAGATGATAAGAGCTATTCTTTTGTAGTATTCACTAAAGAAGATTTTCCTAGGGTGCTTATTATGCGCGAGAGGGAAATAGAAAAGAAACAAGATCTAAAAATATTAAAAAAATTTGGTCCTTTTGTCTCCAAATCAGAGCTTTTAGAAATAATGAAATTTATAAGGAAACTATTTTCTTTTAGAGATAAATGTAAAATAGGAGAAAAGAGAGGATGTTTCAATTTTCAGATACATCTTTGTCCAGGAACTTGTGTAGGTAGAGTATCAAAAGTAAAATATAAAAAGATATTAAAGCAAATAGAAAAGATTTTATCAGGTAATATAAAGTCTCTCACTAGAGATCTAGATAAACAAATGAAAAGTTTAGCAAAGAGACATAATTTCGAAGAGGCGGCAGAAGTGAGAAACAAGATCAATTCTCTACTTTATGTAAAAGATATTTCGCTGATAAAAAATGAAGAAAATAATCAGATAAAAGATGGTCTAAGAATTGAGAGTTATGATGTATCTCATATGTCTGGGGCAAATAGGGTGGGGGTCATGGTAGTCCTAGAGGGAGGAGAATTAGAAAAGCATAAGTACAAAAAATTTAAATTAAAAGAAAGGAAAAATGATGATCTCGCCGGACTGCAAGAAATCTTAGAAAGAAGATTCAAGCATAAAGAATGGAAGTATCCTGATCTGATTGTGATAGATGGTGGCGATACTCATTTAAGCAAAGCAAAAGAGATTCTTAAAAGTATTTTAACCAAGGAAGAATTCGAAAGTATATTGTTAGTATCCGTAGTAAAAGATAATAAACATAAAGCCAGAGAGATTTTATATTCTAAGAATGTGGATAAATCAAAAAAAGAAAATTACAATGAATCTATCATTTTAGCAAATGCCGAAGCACATAGATTTGCCATTTCTTATCATAAGTTATTACGAAATAAAATAAAAAGCCATTCTTAATACTTATTTTTTTGACAAATGTAAATAAAAATAGTCTTCCTATAACAATAAATTTACCAAGTGTCAAATAATGTGTTTTTATGTTTTTATAATTTAACTCTTTTTATAAAAGTAGTGTAAGATTAAAGTATAGGCTGGTTTTGATTTTGGGTTATTTTTTATTAACTTTTATTTTTTATTAAATTTTATGAGTCCTTTTGTGAATACAAATCTAAATTATGTTAAAAAGCGAGATGAGAGTCTGCAGAAGTTTGATCTATCAAAAATAGCTAATGCGATTTATAAAGCTATGTCTGCTGTTGGTGTTGGGAGTGTAGAAGAAGCTAATAAAGTATCAGAAAAAGTCGCGTTATCTCTTGAAAATAAATTTGAAAAAGCTAAAAAGGAAAAAGAAGAGCATGTTGATGGAGATATTGATAGAAAAATTATTGATATGTCTCTCGGTACGTTTTGGATTGAAGATATTCAGGATGTAGTAGAAGAATCTTTAATGTCATCCCTATTCCATAGTGCAGCAAAAGCATATATTCTCTATAGAGATGAAAGAGCGAAGCTTCGTAAGCGAGATCTTTTTTCAAAGAGGATTAATTTGAAGCCATATGAATATCCAGAATTGTATGAATATGTAAATGCCATCAGGCATTCATATTGGCTTCATACAGAATTTAATTTTGTAAAAGATTTACAAGATTTTAGAGTGAATGTCAGCGATAAAGAGAAAAATGCAATTAAGAATTCGATGTTAGCTATTGCTCAGATAGAGGTAGCAGTGAAGACTTTTTGGGGAGATATATATAAGAAAATGCCAAAGCCAGAAATAGGAGCGGTCGGCTCTACTTTTGCAGAAAGCGAAGTAAGACACACGGATGCATACTCACATCTCTTAGAGCTTCTTGGTCTTAATGAAGAATTCACAAAGATAAAAGATATCCCTGCTCTTATGGAAAGAGTTAAATATCTAGATAGGAGCATAGCCAACGCACGCAGCGAAGACAATAAAGAATACGCTCTTTCTGTTCTATTATTTTCTCTATTTATAGAGCATGTTTCTCTTTTTTCTCAATTTCTAGTAGTTATGTCTTTTAATAAAAGAAAATCACTTTTTGCTGGAATCTCAAATGCGATAGAAGCTACCAGTAAGGAAGAGCAAATACATGGATTATTTGGTATAGATCTTATTAATATTATTAAGTCAGAACATCCTGAATGGTTTGATGATGAATATAATAACACTATTATACAAGCTTGTAGAGAAGCTTATGAGTCTGAGAAGAAAGTGGTTGACTGGATTCTTGAAGCGGGCGAGCTCGACTTCTTATCTAAGACTACAATATTAGAATTTATTAAAAATAGATTAAATAATTCGTTAGACAGTATTGGTCTTTCTAGAATATTCCCTGTAGATGATAAGCTCCTAGAGGAGACTAATTGGTTCAATGAAGAAGTTGTAGTTACTAAGCAAGTAGATTTTTTCCAGAAGAAATCTATTAATTATAATAAGCGTAGTCAAAGTATTACAGGAGAAGATTTGTTCTAAGGTTTATTAATTTTACTAAAAATAATTATTACAAATATAATAAAAATATGGAATGGTTAAATGAATATAGTAGACAATTTCTTGTAAAAGATTATCTTTTGCCCGGAGTCTCACCAGAAGAAAGAATCAAAGAGATAGCAAATACAGCAGAAAAATATCTCAAAAAAGAAGGATTTGCTGATAAATTTTATAATTATATGTCTAAGGGGTTTTATTCGCTTTCTACCCCTGTATGGCTTAATTTTGGGCTTGAGAGAGGGCTTCCGATTAGCTGCTTCGGTTCTTATGTGGGGGACGATATGGGACAAATACTCTTCACTCTTTCTGAGATTGGCACTATGACCAAGCTAGGTGGAGGAACCTCTGCCTATTTTGGAGAAGTCCGTCCAAGAGGAGCAAAAATAAAAAATAATGGCTTTTCTTCTGGCTCTGTGCATTTTATGCAAATGTTTGACACTGCTACTAATGTCATATCTCAAGGTTCTGCAAGAAGAGGACATGTAGCTCTTTATCTTCCTATAGAGCATCCAGATATAGAAGAATTTTTAAATATCGGTACTGAGGGGGATAAGATACAAGAATCAACTTATGCGGTGACAGTCACAGATGCTTGGTTCAAAGATATGATAGCAGGAGATGAGAAGAAGAGAAATATTTGGGCAAAGGTATTACAGAGAAGGACTCAGATAGGATATCCATATATACTCTTTTCAGATACGGTGAATAATAATACCGTAGATGTATATAAAGATAAGAATCTTAAAATATATGCTAGTAACTTGTGTAGTGAGATAGCTTTGCCAAGTAATGAGAAATGGTCTTTTGTTTGTTGTCTTTCTTCTATGAATTTATTTCACTATGATGAATGGAAAGACACAGACGCTGTAGAGACCATGGTAGCATTTTTAGATTCAGTTATAGAAGATTTTATAGTTAAATTAGAAAAGAAGAGGGATAGTGATGAGGCGAGAGATAAGCAAGCTTTCTTATTTATGGAGAGAGCGTTTAATTTTGCTAAAGAAAATAGAGCTTTAGGTCTAGGCGTGTTAGGTTGGCACTCTTTACTACAAAGTAAGATGATAGCTTTTGAAAGTGAAAATGCAAAAAATCTTAATATAGAAATATTTAAATTAATAAAAGAAAAAGCATATAAAGCCTCAGAAGATCTAGCTCGTGAATACGGTGAACCAGAAATATTAAAGGGATATGGAAGAAGGAATACTACTCTTTTAGCTATAGCTCCAACAACATCATCCTCTTTTATTTTAGGGCAAGTATCTCAAGGTATCGAGCCTTGGTTTTCTAATTGTTTTGTCAAAGATCTTGAAAAAATAAAAATAACTTTTAAAAATAAATTTCTAGAAAAGATTTTAATCTCAAAAAATAAGAATACAGATGAAATATGGAAAAGTATATTAGAAAATGACGGCTCAATTATGCATTTGGATTTTTTATCCCAAGAAGAAAAAAATGTCTTTAAGACATTTCCAGAAATAGATCAGAAAATAATTATAGAACAAGCCGCAGATAGGCAGAAATTTATTGATCAAGGGCAATCTCTTAATTTAATGATCGATCCAGCCACTCCCGCAAAAGAGATAAATTCTTTTTATATAAAAGCGTGGGAATCAGGAGTGAAGACCCTTTATTATCAACACAGCATGAACGCCGCACAACAATTTAACAGAAAAAAGTTGCAAGATCTAAACGAAAAATATAATGAAAAAAAGATGGTGGAAGAAAAACCAAAATATAATGTCATAAAAATGGATACGCAAGATAATCTTTGTGTTGCTTGCGAAGCATAGATGTATAAAGATGCTATAATATAAACATGACAGGCCAAAAAAGAAAAAAGACTATCGCTATCTTACGGGGTGGTAATAAAGATTATCATCGTTCAATAAAGAACGGAGTAAATATTTTACTCTCTCTCGCTAAGTGGCAAGACGAATGTTCTGTTTTGGATGTGGTTATAGATCGGGAAGCTAATTGGTTTGAAAAGGGTATACCATCCGATCCACACAAAGTTTTTTCTAAGGCTGATTATTATATAGATCTTACCGAACACGAGAATGAGGGTCATCACAATTTAGCAAATAAGCTGAATGTTGGACAAATATTTAAAAATACCTTCTCTAACAATATAGACAGAGTTAATATTAAGAGATTATTAAAACAGCTTAATATAGATTCTCCAAGATATGAAGTAATACGATCTGAAAATAATTTGGAACACAGATTAAAAGACATATGGACTAGATTTCACACTCCTATAGTTATTAAAGAAGCCAGTCACAGATTCAACATGAAAAGTCTACTAACCTTTTCTTTTTCCGAAGCTCTCTCAAAAGCAAGAAGTATTTTAGAGGAGGGAGGTGACGTTATAGTAGAAGAGTATGTGGATGGTAAATATATATCCATAGTATCTATACCAGATTATAGAGGAGAAGATATATATATGCCGACACCTGTAGAAGTTATAAATATTAATAACAAGATGAGACATGTCAACGGCAAAACTATAAAAGATAAATATCTTATAGAGCATAATCATGAAAAGAAAAGTCTTATACACATAGATGATAATCTTAAAAGAGAGCTTAAAAGGCTAGCAAAAGAAATACATCAATCTTTTTTACTTGATTCTCACGCTTTGATAGATATCGCTCTTACAGAAAAGAGAAGCAGAGATCTTAAACTCAAGAGTAAGGAATTTTTTATAAAAGTATTAGATATTCATACCTTTCCTAATCTTTTCGAAGATTCTCGTTTTGATTTTACCTTAAAGAATTCAGGTGTGGACGTGGGAAGATTTATATTAGATAAGATAGAAAGCTTAGAAGAAGATAGATTGTCTTATTAATTTATAAGCTGGTTAATTTGTCGATTTCTTCTTTCTTCATTTCTCTTAGTTCTCCCGGTTTGAGATTTTGTAATTTAAGAAAAGCAAAACGAATCCTTTTTAACGAGGTTATTGTCAGATTTAAGGCGTTTAACATTCTTCTTATTTCATGTTTTTTCCCTTCCAATAATACAATGTTTATTGTGTTTTTGTTTTCTTCATCTAGAACAACTTTTTTGGCTGGTGCATATTTAGCTTCTAAAGTATTTATACCTCTTTCTAATATAGTTTTTACTCTAGGAGTGGCCTTTTCTCTGGTTCGGACTAGATACTCTCTTTCTATTTTATTTTTTGGATTTAAAAGTTTTTCAACTATTTTATAGTCGTTACTATATATCAAGAGACCTTCGCTTTCTTTATCAAGCCTTCCGATTGGCTCGTATCTTACATTCTCTTTTATCTTAAAAGTGGTTTCTTCTCCTCTTTTTTTATTATAGATAAAATATTTTAATCTTTCTAATTTGTAATTTAAGATTACACTGTCTCCATCCCTTACTTTTTCTCCTAAAATGGCGACCCTATCGTTAATATGTACTTTGTTTTGTGATATTAGCTTATCTGCTTCTCTTCTACTTAAAATTCCAGATTCAGCTAAGAATTTATTCACCCTAATACCATCCTTTTTTTCTTTTTCCTTATAATTAAAGAGATCTACTTTTATTTTCATAATTTATTTTAATTTCTAGTTTCCCACTCAGCTTCTGCTATAGCCTCTTTTACCTCTTCCTCTTTTTTTATTATTTTATTTGCGTTTTCTAATGCGTGTCTTCTTTTTATTTCTGTGTCTCTTATTTTTATTATAATAAATATAGACAAAAGTCCTAAAATACCGACTATAAGGAATATTATAGGCAGATTTATATTAAAAATATTTATCAGCACCGCTCCCACAATAGTAACAAATATAAAAGCTATATTAACCATATTTTGGAATAGAGCTATTAATCCAGCACTTCTCCCGTCTATTTTTTTATAGAAATAAGCATAATTTTCAGTTTCTGTTATTGTAGCTCCTATTCTTCCTATAAATAATATAGTTATCCATATAAATATATTATTAGTAGTAATGTTAAAGATCGGTATACTAAGGAGAGTTATACTGAGAATAAATATTCCTATCATCATAGCTGTCTTTTCTCCAAATAATTCATCTGAATATTTACCAAGTTCATAAGGAATTAATATAAAAGGTATTACAGTTATAGGAACAATAAGCCCAAGATAAAGAGAAGGTGGTATTCCTATTGTATTTAATAAATATAAAGCTAGATATACATTTATCGCAGCATAAAATGAATTTAGTATAAAAGAAGAAGCTATCACTCCTCTAATATTTTTGTCCCTAAAGACAGTCCTTAAGCTACTACCAAGGTTTATATGCTTATATTTTGGCTCTTTTATATTTGAGAAGAATCTTTTGGTTATGAATATTAAAGGTAATAATGCTAAAGCACTTAAGACAAATAGTCCGGAATATCCAACGAGATTAAATATCTGTGCAGATATAAAAGGAGAAGCAATTGCCCCAAAATTATAAATGGTTAGCATCGTACCCCTTATTGAGCCTATACTTTCATGGTCTGAGAATTCTTCTACAAACACATTGACCGACACAGATATTAAGGTATAAAGTATCATATGAAGCACAAAGAGTACGGCAATAATAATACTATTGGTCTCGCTAGAAATAGCCAAGAATAAGGTGGTTATAAATTGGACAAATAATATAAAAAGAAGAATTTTTTGATTACTAAATTTTCTAAGTGCTTTTCCAAAAAGATTAGAAGCTATTATAGACAATAACGAACTACCAGCAAATAAAATACTCAACATCACTTTACTGAAATATTGATTGAGAAAAGCTGATAATACAAAATACAATGCAAAATAATGCAAAGAGTAAAATATTGTCGCTATATAAGAGATGCTAAGTAATCTCTTTTTAAGACTATCTTCCATAAATTTTATTATATCACTATAATTACAGGTATTATGACTGGCCTTTTAGCTGTTTTTTGTAATAAGTATTTTGATATGGTCTCATTAAGGTGATTCTTGATATCGTCCATACTTATATTTATATTTTTTTCTATATCTTCTTCTATTACTTTTCTAGCTAGAGATCTAGTCTGATAAAGTAGGTCTTGAGATTCTTTTAGATATACGAATCCTCTTGAGATTAAGTCTGGAGATTTTTTAAGTTTTTTAGTGTGACCATCTATAACTCCAATGATAACAAACATTCCATCTTCTGCTAGAGTTTGTCTATCACGCAACACTACATCTTGGATCTTTCCTACACTCATACCATCCACTACCATCATCTCATTAGGTGCGAATTCTTTTAGAGTTTTTATCACTTGTCCTTTATTCTGTATCTCTATAATTAATCCATTATCAGGAATAATAATATTTTCTTCTGGCATACCGAGCTCTCTCTCTATATCAGCATGAACTCTTAGCATGTAGTGATACCCATGAACAGGTATGAAGAATTTAGGATGAATCTTCTTATGTATCCATACTAGTTCGTCATGATTAGCATGTCCTGAGGAGTGTACGTCAGATGTCTTGTAGTGAACTAAATGGGCTCCACCACGAGAAAGTTTATCTTTTAGCATCTGAACAGCTCTCTCATTGCCTGGCACTATAGATGAAGATAGGAGTATGGTTGTCCTATTATTGAGCTTGAAGTGTTTGTATACTCCATTGGATAATCTATGTAATACAGAATATTCCTCACCTTGTCCTCCTGTGGCTAGCACTACTACTTTATTATCTGGATAGTCATTAATATTCTCTATTGGTATAAATATACTTGGATCTACATTAAGCAGACCGGCAGCTTTTGATACTTCTATGTTAGTCTTGATACTTCTACCATCTATTGCTATTTTTTTACCATGTCTTTGTATCATTCGTAGCATTTCTAGCATTCTCTCTACTTGAGAAGAGAATGTTGCTATTACAAGTCTACCATCAGTATCTCTAATATATTTTTCAATGTTTGCGAAGACTACTCTATCTGATATAGAGAATCCAGGATTCTCACAGTTAGTAGAATCTGTTAATAGGCATAATATATTTCTATTATCAAATATCTTATATCTCTCAATTTCTCCTTCTGTAGGTACGCCATTTTCATGATCTAGACGAAGATCTCCAGTATGTACGATATCTCCAAATGGAGTCTCTATGATTAGTCCCATTGAGTCTGGTATAGCATGTGATACTGCGAAAAATCTAGCTTTAAAGTCGCCGAGCTCTACTACATCTTCAGTCTCAACTATCTCCATATTAATAGGATCAAGATGAGGGAATTCTTCATGACGTTTCTTTATCATTAAGGCAGTGAATTGACGAGAATATATCTTAGGATTACCAATACGAGGCAAGATATAAGGTATTGCACCTATGTGATCAAGATGGCCATGAGTAATTAACATACCTTTTATCTTATGCTTGTTCTCTTCTAGATATCTTGTATTAGGTAGAATACACTCAATACCAGGAGTTGTACTCTCAGAGAATTGGAATCCACAGTCTACAACTATTATAGAGTCTTTATACTCAATACAGCTCATATTTCTTCCAATTTCTTCTACTCCTCCAAGATTAATTATTCTTATTGAGTCCTCAGCTAGAGGAGGAATATGTGCTAATTCTGTAGCATCAGAGATCTTGGTCTCAAATTTTGGTCCTGCATTCTTTCTATTTCTTATCGGCGGACGTGAACTAGAGCGCTTGCTCATGCTGGCGTAGCTACTTCTAGTATTTCTATCTTTTGGTGGACGAGGAGGTCTATTATTATCTCTTCTCATATTTGTCTGCTTGTTATTTGTGTTTATCATATATTTATTTTTAATTTATTAAATTTATTAATGTATTATGTTTTCTAATGTTTCTATTAAATTTCTTTTATAACTGAATCTCCATATTTTTTCTTCATATATATACCAATTATTTATATTTATAAATCTCTCACTTTTATCAATAATCTTATCCGGGATTATTTTTTGGGAACTATTTTTTATATTTTTATTGTAGATATAATTAAGATTGTTAGAATATAGTGGTATAGCGGGCAATTCTTCCTCTAACTCATTTTTTATATTTAATAGAGCTTTTTCTCTTTCTTCTGTATTTATACTAGATTTTAATATTTCTAGATTTTTATCCATATTTTTACTTGCATAATCACTTATATTAAGACCAGGATAAGCCCTTTGACTTGAATGCCAATAAGCAAATAGATCAGTATCGTGCTCTACTATAGAGCCAAAAAGCAATACTTCAAAATTTCTATTTTTAATTATGTCATTTATGTCGCCTAGACTATATACATTAATATTTACGGTTAGCCCAAGACTTCTCCAATAGTTAGCTATTTCTTCGGCGGCTAGTTTTAAGTCTTCTACATCAGCTGTAGTTATATTTATTACCATACTAGACATATCTATTTTTTGCTTACTAAGATTTTTTTCTAACAGGGCTTTAGCTATGTCTATTTTAGCTATAGTAGTTCCATTTTGATTATTAGAAATTTTATTTAATTCTTCTCGTGATAAATCTTCTGTCTTTATATTAGTATTTTTATTTTCCGTATAGTATACATCTTGAGAGTATCCATGAAATACTTTTTCCAATAATTCTTTCTTGTCTATAGATAATTCTAAAGCAGATCTAGTGAGAGAGCTAGAAAGCGCCTTATTTTTTATTGGATTAAAAGAAAGGGAAAATAGATTTGGTAGCTCACTCTTTATAATAAAATATTCTTCTCTTGCATTTATCTTATTCAGACTAGATGAATTAAGATAAGAAGTAGAATCTATTTCTCCTTTTTTTATAGCATTAGATAGGTCTTTCTCATTTTGATATATATAGATATTAACCTTATCTATATAAGGTCTTCCAGATACATATTTATCGAAGGAGATCAGTTCATATTTTTTCACCAAATTGTTTTCTTTTACTAAATTATTTATTTTATAAGGACCAGATCCTATAGGCTCTATATTTTTTTCATAGAGAGAGAATTCTTCGTTGGATATATCTTGCCAAATATGCTTTGGAAGTATTCCAAAAGTTAGAGATTCTTTAAAATATATATAAGGCCTCTTAAGATGAAAAATTAGTGTATTTTCTGCCATTATCTCTACTTCTACACCTTCGAATTTTATAGCAAGTGGGCTATTTATATTTTTGTCTTGTATTTTAGATATAGTAAAAATCACATCTTCAGCTTTCACTTTTTCCCCATCATGGAATCTAGCATTTTCATTTATCGATACAGTATAAGATAAGTGATCATCACTTTCTACAACATCACTTGCTAGATCATTTATTATATTACCACCAGTATCTCTTTTAAGAAGCCCAGAATATATAAGTCTGCTAATATCTTTATCTGTATCAGATGAAGCCAATACAGGGTTTACATACCTGGACACTCCTACCACACCTTCATTCATACTTCCCCCGTAAGAGGGTACACTAATTAGAAATCCAGTACTTAGCTTATTGAATCCTAATATAAGAAATATTAAGCCTATAAGGACACTTGTCCAAAATATAAAAATTTTTTCAGTGGATAGAGATTTATATGTTAATAGATAAGATTCGAAGATTATTCTAAGTCTTTTTTTAATAGAGCTCAGATTATTCATTAATTCTTTTTTATTTTTTGTATTTTCAATTTCAAAAGAAGAATCTATAATATCATCTACAATCTCAGGCTCTTGAGAGATATATTCTTCTTTTTTGGGTGAGTGATCTATCTCGGCATTATGAACAGGCTCAAAGTCTTGATTTACTTTCTTTTTCAGTATTCTAGTTTTTTTCTTGGATATCTCCTCTTCCATTTTTTTATCTTGATATAAATATACTCTTTTTTAATTAGTCAGTCTCTATAACAGACATTTAAAAAGCATTAAAAGTCTTCTCAATTTTAATTTAAATATTTTATTTAAATTAAAAAATCTTAATTATCTTATGAATAAAGCAATAAAGTTAAATATTACAAAAAGCAAAGCCACGACTATCGTAGTCTGGAAGAGGGTCTTTTCAAAACCTCTTTTCTTATTATTAATACCTAAAGAATCTCCACCTCCTAGTCCAGAGCTATCAGTATTTGTCTTCTGGAGAAGAATGAGGATTATAAGTAGTATAGATACGATCGCAATTGTAATTAATAGCCAATTCATGATGAGTACATTATATCAAATCCATATATTTTTGCAAATATTTTATTAGCTTATTTGTATTATCTTATCTCTTCAATATTATCTACAACCATTGTCTTTTCGCCGTTTTTGCTTGCGATTTTGCCGATAAATAGTAGGGGAGTATTGATAATCAATTTGTTTTTTAGATTTTTATATATTCTTGGGAATACTGCCACTTCGAATTGTCCTGTGAGATCTGATATTTTGACGAGAGCCATCTGATCTCCTTGCTTTGTCTTGGTTACTTTTATTTTCTCTATAAGAGCTGGTAATTTTATATTTTTATTTTCTCCTACTTCTACACTCGTTTCTTCTAATATATTTTTAATATTTATGTTTCTATTTGTGAGTTTATTTTTCCATTTATCAAGAGGTGATCCAGAAATATAGCATCCGATTAACTCCTTTTCCCATTTTAGCTTTTCTTCTTGACTAGCAGATTGACATTTTTTTAGAGTGAAAGAAGATTTATTAGTTTCTTCAAATAGACCAAAGAGATTATTTTGTTCTTTATTATCTTTTATGTGGGTTTTATGATATTCAAGAATGCCGTCCACATTAAATAATAATTCATTTCTTTCTCCAAATTCATCAAGAGCTCCGCACATTATTAATGATTCTAAAGATTTCTTATTTAGATCTTTATGGGTTATCCTGTTTATAAAATCTTCTAGATTTTTATATTTTCCTTTTTTTTCTCTTTCATTTATTATCGCATCGGCAATATTGTTTCCCATATTTTTCACGGTATATAGACCAAATCTGATAGCTTCTTTATATTTTTCATCTTCTGGATTTCCTACAATACTAAATCCACCCATAGAATGATTAACATCTGGTGGTAAGACTTGTATTTGCATCCTTCTACACTCTGAAACTATTTCTGATATTTTATCTATGTCTCCAGATTCTTCAGTTAATATGGCAGTCATGAAGGCCACAGGATAATTTGCTTTCATAAAGGCTGTCTGATAGGCGACACGGCCATAGCTGGCAGAGTGAGCTTTGTTGAATCCATAGGCAGCAAAAGGCTCTATCCAGTGCCAGAGTTCTTCTGCTTTTTTGAGTGGCCACTTAGAATATTCTACACAGCCATCGATAAATTTCTCTTTTTGCTTTTGCATTTCAGCCGGAATTTTCTTTCCTACTGCTTTACGGAATTTATCTGCCTCTCCCCAGGAGTATCCAGCGATTTTTATACTCATCATCAAAAGGTCGTCTTGATATACTAGCACTCCAAATGTTTTTTCTAGAATTTCTTTTAGATTTTTATCATCATATAAATATGATACTAGTTTTGGGTTGTGTTTTCTTTCTATATATACTGGAATATTATTTATTGGTCCAGGACGATAAAGAGCAACCATAGCGTTGATATCATAGATAGTTGTAGGTTTTAGATCTTTAAGGAATTTTGTCATTCCTGATCCATTTAATTGAAATAACCCCATTGTCTCACCATGGGAAAGCATATCAAAAGTTTTTTTGTCTTCTAGATCTATAGCTTCTATATCTATATATTTATCGTATTGCTCTTTTACGAGATTTATAGAAGTCTTTAATATAGTTAGATTTCTAATACCTAAGAAGTCAAATTTAAGTAGTCCAGCATTATTTTCATCTACCGAGTGCATATCATATTGAGTAATAATTTTTCCTTCTCCTTTTGGGTCATATTGGATAGGTGAGTAATCCATAATTTTTGAAGGGGCTATAACTACTCCCGCAGCGTGGACTCCAATATGTCTTACTAGTCCTTCGACCTTTTTTGCCATATCTAATATAGTCTGTACTTCTCTATCGGTGTCATACATATTTTTTAATTCTTCTATTTCTTCTAGTGCAGTATCTATAAAGACTGGAAAGCCTTGTTTAGGCATAGGTATTAGTTTTGAAATCTTATCTCCAAGAGAATATGGATATTTCATAGCCCTTGCGACATCTTTTACAGCGCCTCTTGCTAACATAGTACCAAATGTTCCTATCTGGGCGACATTATCTTCTCCATATTTATGTCTAACATAATTGATCATCTCATCACGCCTATCATCTGCATAATCCATGTCTATATCTGGAGCGCTAGGTCTTTCTGGATTTAAGAATCTCTCAAAGGGTATCTGGTATATCAGAGGGTCACATTTTGTAATCTCTAAAAGATAAGTCGTCATACTTCCTGCTACTGATCCTCTAATATTTGTCAGTATTCCATTTAGTGAGGCATATCTTAATAAGTCGTATACCACTAAGAAATATGGAGCATATCCTTTATTTTTTATAATTTCTAATTCATAATAAAGTCTATCCAATACTTCTTTTTTTCTTCCATCTTTTATTTTTCTTTTTTCTATACCTTCTTCTGCTAATTTTTTGAGTACATCATCTAGTGTTTCCCCTTCTTTTAATTCTTGTTCATAATCTTTTGCTATATTAGGGAAGTGCCACTTGCCAAGCTCTAATTCGCAATTAAGACTCTCCGAAAGTCTGTAGGAATTTTCTATGAGATCTACTTCATAGTTTTCTTTTATTTCTTTAAATAATTCTCCCGCTTTTTCACTAGAGATAAAAGAATAATCAGCTTTTGTAAATTTATTTTGATATAGCTCATTATCTTCTAATTCTCCATGAATATTAAAGAGTATTTTATGGGCGGATCGGTCTCCATCTGATAGATAGTGTGGATTCTGGGTTCCTATGAGTAATTTTTCTTTAGCTAAGAACTCTTTTGCGAATTTTATAGTGTTTTCTTTTATTTCTTTCGCGTAATCAAAATTTTCTTGTGGTGATATCTCTAAATAAAAAGAATTTTCTCCCAGTATATCCTCAAAGCCTTTTATGTATTTCTCTGCTTTTTCAAAATTACCTTTTGCTAATATATCGCTAATCTCTCCATCTGGTCCGCCAGAGAGTATTATTAGACCAGAATCAGTATCACAGTTCTCTTTTAAAGTAGTAAAATCTATATGTGGATCTTTACTGTCTTTAAGATTTGCGATAGAGACTAATTTCATCAGAGATTTATAACCAAGCTCGTTCTTGGCTAAGAATACGAGTTTATATTTCTTTTTAGAATTATTAATAGATCTATAATCTATCTCGCTTCCTAGTATTGGCTTTATTTCTTTTTCTTTACAAGCTTTGTAGAATTCTATAGCTCCATACATGTTGTTGTAGTCAGTAAGAGCAAGGCTCGGCATTTCAAAATCTTTTGCTTTTTTTACCAGATCTTTTATTTTGGGTAGGGCCTTTAGTAGGGAGTAGTGAGAGTGAGATCTAAGATGAACAAAAGGTATTTTCTTTTTTAATTTTTCTTCTAATTCTGTGTTTGTGATATCAATATCTTCATTCATAAAGTTTAAAAGTTTTAATCCAAATAAATTGAATACTTTTCTTTCAAGTTATATAAAAATAGTAGCACAGATTTTACTAAAATTCATGTCTTTACAAAGAGCAATTTGATAGTTAGTTTTTATTTGCAAGATAGCTTTAAAAATGTTATTATTCTGATAATAATTTAAATATTAAAAATATGGTAGTAAGAATGAGACACACAAGGGCTCACACAGCCAACAGAAGAAGTCATCACGCTCTCAAAAAAGCGAATCTTCAAGGTTGTCCAAATTGTGGAGCTATGATTCACTCACATACAGCATGTGACGCTTGTGGAATGTATAAAGGTAAAGTTGTAAGAAAAGTCAAAGCAAAGAAAGTCGCAAAGTAAAAACAAGACCCTCAAAAAGGGTCTTGTTTTTTTATGTTATACTTTATATTAGTAATTATAAAAATATGAGTATAAATAGACATTTAGCCAGAGGTATAGCACTTCAGATTCTCTTTGAGCTTGATATGAATGAGAATCTTAATAAGAACAAAGAAGCATTAAATAAAATAATCGAAAGACACACTTCAGAATTTGCAGATGGAAGCGATGATGGATTCATATTAAATCTTATAGAGACTGTAGAAGAAAGATTGGCTACAATAGATGACATAATCTCTAAAGCAGCTCCCGAGTGGCCTCTGGATAAGATAAATATGCTTGATAAAAATATCTTACGCATCGGACTCGCAGAGTTACTTTTTAATAGTGAAAATGTACCACCAAAAGTAGCTATTGATGAAGCAATAGAGTTAGCCAAGAACTATAGTAGCGGAACTTCTCATAAATTTGTAAATGGAGTTCTAGGGACTATATATAAAGAAATGGGTGAGCCAAGAAAAGAGGAAGTAAGCCAAAAAAAAACTAATCTAGAGACTATAAATCTAGCCGGAGGATTAGTATACTCTATGCATGAAGGGAAAGTGTTTATAGCTTTTGTTAGAGACATATTCAAGCATTGGACTTTACCAAAAGGGCGTCTCTTAGACGATGAAGATATAATGGTTGGCGCCTTAAGAAAGATAAAAGAGGAGATTGGGGCAAGTGTAGTAATCAAAGACAAGCTCCAAGAAAATACTTATATAGCTAATGCTAAGAAAAAAGAAGATTTGACAGAAGAAGAGAAGCTACAACCAGCAGAAAAAGTTAAAAAGCATGTCACATACTTCTTGGCAGAAGCCAAACACGAGCCACTTCATCTTGAAAAAGAAAATTCTGGGCTTTTGGAAGCAAAATGGTTCTCTCTTGATCAGATTGCTGAGCTTAAAGTATATGATGATATAAAGCCTATCTTGGTGTTAGGTGTAGAAAAGATCAATAAAATTTATGACAATAGTTAAAAAAGTAGTAAAAAGAGAATTGAAAGAAGAGAAGCAAAAGAATTTTGATAAGCTAGAAAAAGATCTCAATATATTTTTCGACAATAAAAATTTATTGATACAGGCTTTTATACACAGATCATATATTAATGAGAATAGTAATGTGAAGCTTGGTCATAATGAAAGATTAGAATTTTTGGGTGATGCTGTTCTTGAGCTGGTATCTACTAATTTTCTTTATCAAAAATTTACAGATCTTGCAGAGGGAGAGCTCACAGCCTATAGAGCAGCCCTCGTGAATACTAAGTCTATAAGTGGTATCGCTAAAGATTTAGATTTTAATGATTATCTATTTTTATCTAAAGGTGAAAGTAAGGATTTTGGCAAAGCGAGACTCTCAATATTAGCTGATACATATGAAGCTTTCATCGGAGCTATATTTCTAGATAAGGGCTATGAATTCGCAAAAGAATTTATAGAAAATACTTTACTTATACACACTGACGCTATAATAGAAGCTGGCAAATATAAAGATGCAAAGTCAGTAGTACAAGAAAGATCTCAAGATATATTAAGCATAACTCCTAGTTATAAAGTAGTGTCAGAGTCTGGGCCAGATCATAATAAAAAGTTTATTATAGCTATATATTTTGGGGAAGATAAGATAGCAGAAGGGGAAGGGAGAAGTAAGCAAGAAGCTGAGACTCATGCTGCGATGAACGCAATAATCAAAAAAGGCTGGGATAAATAATATAAAAACTCTGTATTGCTACAGAGTTTTTATATTTTAAAGATCTAAGGAATTAGAAATTTCTTCTTGGTCTCTCTTCTCTTTTTGCTTCTGGGCGAGCTAGATTGACAGTCAATTTTCTTCCCATAAATTCTGCATCATGGAACATTGAGATAGCTTTCTCTGCTCCTTCTGCTGTAGCCATTTCTACGAATCCGAAGCCTTTTGATCTACGAGTCATTTTATCCATAATGATTATGGCATCTTTTACCTCTCCAGCTTCTGCGAAATGTCTTTTAAGATCTTCTGCTGTTGATGAGTAAGGAATACCACCAACATATAATTTATTTTCTTGCATTTTATTTTTCTTTTAGCAATATCTTTTTTCACTAAAAGTATGAATTATTTTTTATAATCCGTAAGCACAATTTCTATACACCAGCCCATTTTCAAACTAAAACTTTTAAAGAGATAATTTTTATTGATACAAGTGGGATCGAACTTACTTAAATATATAGTAACACACTTTTTTACTTTATCCTAATTTAAATCTTACTTAAATCTAGAGTCTCAGTTATACCTATCTTTCTTATAAAATCATTCACATGGGAGACTATGATGACTACTCCCTCATAATTTTTAATCGCTTCTGCGATGATGGGGATATGTCTGAAATTAATATGATTTGTAGGTTCGTCAAATATAAGTACTCCAGGCTCAAGTAGTGTGAGATAGGCGAACATGAGCAGACCTTTTTGTCCTTCTGATAAATGTCCCACTTTATGAGCTAACTCTTTTCCTCCGAGCAAGAATCCAGCTGCTGTAGAGCGAAGATGATGATCATCAAGTCTCTTGAATACTTTTGAGAGTTCTTCATAAGCAGTATTATTGAAGTCTAGTGTAGTGAAGTCTTGTCTATAATATCCAATATTTATACCATCTTTTATTTTGACACCGATTGCTTTTTTATTGGCTATTCTCTCAAGAAGAGTTGTCTTACCGATACCATTTGGTCCAATAATTTGTAATTTATCTCCTTTGCGCAACTCTATTTTTTTAATATTTACATCTTTTGGTTCTCCATGCTCAAGAATATTTACCTTTTCCATCTCTACAATTATCCCACCCATTTTTTCTTTTTCTTCTTCATTTATTTTTATTTCAAAATTTCTTATTGTTCTATCTTCTTTTCTTTCATCTACCATATTATCTTCCATTTCTTCATATTCATCTTTTAATTTTGCAGCGAGCTTTCTCATCTTGCCTCCCTTATGAGCGAAGAAGTTAACTTTATCTTTGTTTTCTTGGATCTTTTTTTCTAGCTGAGCATTTTCTCTTTTTTCTCGCTCTATCTGTCTCTTGATCTCTTCTAGAGCTTTGAAATAATTACCAACATACTGCTCGAGTTTTTGATTTTGTGTGTTTACATACAGGATACCGTGAGTGAATGAATTGAGAAAGTTCTCATCATGGGAGATCACAATAGCAGTACCAGTATACTCTTTCATGAATTGTGTTAGGAGTTTCACTGCTTCTTTATCTAGATTGTTAGTTGGCTCGTCTAGTAACAATATGTCCGGCTTTGCAATCAATGCTTGCGCTATTAACAATTTTCCTTTTTGTCCTCCCGATAATTCTTTTATTTTTTTATCTAGCAAGTGCATTGCCTCATCTTTTTTAGTTTTTATATCTTTTGTCTTGTGTATTGGATGTAGATTAATAACAGCAAATACTTCTTCCGCTCTCTTGTCTATATCGTATACTTTTTCATCGAATGCTTCTTCTAAGAATTCTCTAACAGTCTTGCCCCATTTATCTTGAGGTATGAATTGTTTCGCTAGAGAGATCTTTAGATCATTACCTATTACAACTTTACCTTCGACAGGCTTGTTCTCTCCTGTTATTATGGAGAATAGAGTTGATTTGCCAGCTCCATTTTGACCCATTAGAGTCAATTTTTGACCGCGTCTAATATTTGAATTAGCTTCTTTTAGTATAGGCTTATTCTCATGATAGTAGAAAGTTAAATCTTGAAATGATAATACACTCTCTCCCCAAGTAGAGGCGATATTTTTCTCTGTGTCTGTATTTGAATATATATTTTCTTTAGCCATAAAAGTATTATAAATTATGAGCTATTTTAACATAAAATAGCCTTTTATGCTATAATTTTTGTATTAAACTTATGAAAAATAAAAATGTATTGATAACTGGAGGATCTAGTGGACTAGGCGCAGAGACTATTAAAAAGCTGGCACAAAATGGAGCTAATATTATTTTTACTTTTAATAAAAATAAAAAAGGTGCAGAGGAAGTGCTAAAAGAGATCTCAAAATATGAAGGTAAATATTTTTTTATAAAAGCCGATCTTACAAAAGATAAAGATTGTAAAAAAGTTATAGATTTTACAAGAGAGAAATTTAAAAAACTAGATATATTAATAAATAATGCCGGCGGATATATAGAGGGTGATGAGTGGGACGGTGAATATGATATCTGGTCAGAATCAATAAAGCAGAATTTGCTGTCTGTATTAAGTGTAACAAAATATGCTACAAAAATATTTTTTAAAAAGCAAAAAAGTGGAATAGTTTTAAATATTTCTTCTATCCACGGAATTAATTCTCATGACGATGCTATAACTTATAGTATATCCAAGGCTGGAATTATAAAGATGACGGAAGCTTATAAAAAATTATTCGCATCTTTTGGTGGATCTATCATAGCTATTGCTCCTTCGTCTATAAATTGTGGTTATTGGCTCACAGCATCTAAAAAAGAGATAGAAGAAAAAAGGAAGGATAGACCAGATTGGAAGTTGATACCAGTAGAAAAAGTGGTTAAGAAAATTTTTAACCTAATAAATACTGACCTAAATATTATTAATGGTAAAAATTATCTAATTAAATAAAAAATATGAAAACCACTTTTAATCTCACAAAAAATATTATAGTCTTTTATCATGAAAATTGTATCGATGGATTTGCAAGCGCGTATGTCGCTTGGAAGAAATTTAAAAATAAAGCAGAATATATTCCACTGTCCCACAATAACGACCCAGAATCTATTTTAAAAAATAAAAAAGTAAAAATAAATAATTTAAAAGACAAAGAGGTTTACTTTATAGATTTTTGTCTAAAGAAAGACATATTAGAAAAAATAAATAAGATATCAAAAAAATTAGTAGTCATAGACCATCACATAGGTACTATTGATGAGTTTTCTTTTTTGAAAGATCATTTATATGGTGAGGGTATATCGGGAGCATATCTAGCCTCGCAATATTTCTTTGGAAAGCAAACCATTCCAAAGCTTATAAGATATATTTCAATAGGAGATAATTGGTCATTTAGTAAAGATAAAAATAAAAGACAAGAAGAAGAAAATATTTTATCTTATATAAATAGTATAGATTTTGATTTTAATACTTTCCGAAAAATAGAAAAAGATTTTGAAGATAAAAAGAAATTTTTGGAAATAAAAAAAATAGGAGAAATTTTAGAAAAAAATTATCAAAAAAGAGTACTTGACCATGTAGCTGATGCAAAATTAATAGACTTTGATATATATAAAGTATATGCAGTTAATTCATCAAGAATGTTTAAAAGTGAACTAGGTCATGTATTAGCCGAAAAGACAAAGAGTTTTGCAATAGTGTATTATTTTGAAAAAGGGGAGCTTAAATTAAGTTTTAGAGGTGTTGGAAAAATAAATTTATCAGAACTTGCACAAAAATACGGTGGAGGAGGACATTTTAATGCTTCTAGTATGAAAACAAAAGATCCAAAATTTATAGAGGAGTTTATAAAGAAAATTATTGGTTAATTTTTGTGCTTCATACAGAATTCTAGCTTTATTAGTGCACACGAATAGGGTATATGTTATTATTAATATATAATTATGGACGAATTAAAAAAAGAAATTAAAAAATATATAAAAGAAAGAGGGTGGTCTATTCTTAAGAATCCTGGAAGTATTGCTAAATCAGTAAGTATCGAGTCCTCAGAGCTCCTAGAAATATTTCAATGGAAAGACATTTCTGTAAGAAATATAAAAGAAAATGAAAAGATATTACAAAAAATAAAAGAAGAATTAGCAGATGTGCTTATTTATAGTATCGAAATGGCTATCTCTTTGAATTTAGATATTGAAAAATTAATCTATGAAAAATTGGAAAAAAATATTAAAAAATATCCAGCTTCTATTGTAAAAGGAAATCAATCAGAGTATTTAAAAATAAAAGAATCATATAGAAAAAATAAAAAATAATTTATTGAATATAAATCTTATTTATGATAGTCTTAAAGAAGTAACAATTTTTTAATCAAATAAAAAAAGGAGGTAACATGCAAAGTTCGTACATTGGTATAACCGATTTTATGTCCAGTAAAGAAGTATTAAAAATGCTGGAAATCTTTTTAAAGAATAAACAAAGTGGATCACAAAGAAAACTACATGTTGGTGTAATGATGAGTTATAAAACGCTTAATGGAATATCAACGAAATGGGAAAATGCTTTTCCAAAAAAAGAAGACGTGGGTTCAATTTTTTTAAAGCACCAATCAATTTTCAATGTTCTTCATTATGCTGATTATGACAGTATTGATGTTCTAGAAAATCTTTTTAAAGCTACAGATTATGCAGGTATTAATGTGGATGGACTTCAGCTAGATATGATCTGGCCAGAAATTGATACTGTAAAAGAGTATCGTAAAAAATATCCGTTCATTAAAATTATTTTGCAGGGTAATACTAAAGCTTTTGAATTGGTTGGAAATGATATTGATGTTTTTGTTCAAAGAGTTAAGGAATATAAGTATTATGTAGACTATATACTCCTTGATAAAAGTATGGGTAGAGGATTGGGTATGGATGCACAAGGTCTCATTCCTATTGTAAAAAGTATTCAGGAAAATATCCCACACATCGGTATCGCTGCAGCTGGTGGACTTGGTCCAAATACTCTTAATTTAGTAGAATCTTTAGCAAAAGAATTTCCAAAACTAAGTATTGATGCGCAAGGAAAATTAAGACCAAGCGGAAATGCTTTAGATCCTATTGATTGGGATATGGCAGGTGATTATTTAGCTAAAGCTTTAAAGATTTTAAAATAAAAAATGTTTGTTTATTATAGAAGTGGAATAGATTTCCACTTCTTTTTATTTAGCCAAAAATATAAATAGATATATTTATTAGAATTGCTATCTATTAACAACTTATAGAACTCGTGCTACTCACGAAATGGTGCCCCCAGTAGGATTCGAACCTACGACCGTTTGCTTAAGAGGCAACTGCTCTA
>CAZNZR010000008.1:0-32049 GCA_964577655.1 uncultured Candidatus Saccharibacteria bacterium
CTGCGCAGAAAGTATATGAAATATACAAAATATTTTTCAATTCAAACTGTATTATTAAGTATAGCGACGCTCCTAGCTATTGCATTTCTTAGGTTTAATTCTTTTTTACTGTATACATCTTTATTGTTTATTATCATAATTTTCTTTTATTTTTCTAACAGAAAGATAGCAGATTTAAAAATATTTATTTTTGGTTTTATTTTTGGGCCTTTAGCTGAATCTTTTTCTATTCATTTTGGTGCTTGGGAATATAATCTAAATGATATATCAGTTTTTAATTTTCCTTTTTATTTGCCTCTAGTTTGGGGTATAGCATGTATGGTTATCTCACATCTTTATACTAGATTTTTAAAATAAAATTTTTATGTTTCAAAAATTAATCGAAGGCTTTAAACATAAATTCCCTCATCACGCAGTAGTACTTTTTTCTTCTTTCTCTTACATATTGTGCGCCATAGCTCTACTGGAAAAAGACAGGATGATAATTAGCTTTTTACTTTTAGTATTTTTGACTAGTCTTTTTTATCACTCCCATCCTCATAATAAATATTTTAGACTTGCTGATTGGATAGCCTCACTTACTTTTATCTTTTATATATATCAATATGTATTTATAGATAGAGGACATCTAGTCTCTATAATACTTTATATTCTTACTATTGTGAGTCTCATAAGCTGGGTAATATCTTTTTTTACTTTTATTAAAAATAAATCATTAGCTTATAATATCTCTCATACTGTATGGCATATCGGATCTAGCGTAGTCATATATCTCATAGTATTTTCTAGTTAAAAACTAAATCAGTATTCCGCTTTTTTTATTTATTATTTTTGCTATAATACAAAAAACTAATATTTATAAACATTTATGAGAACTTTAATTAAAGATTTAAAAGACAATATTGGAAAAGAAGTAACTATTATGGGCTGGGTAGATGTGAGAAGAGATCAGGGAAAGCTTATTTTTCTTGATATAAGAGATTATTCTGGAAAGGTGCAAGCCGTAGTACTTCCTAATCACGAAGAAGCTAAAATAGTTGCTGAAAAATTGAGATCAGAGTGGGTGGTAGAAATTTTTGGAAAAATAAATGCTCGTCCAGAAAAAAATATAAAGCAGGGAGTATTAAATGGAGAACTTGAAATGGAAGTTTTAAATATTAAAGTCTTAAATGAAGCAGAGACTCCAGCATTCGATATTTCTACAGATGGAAAAGAAGTCAATGAAGAGATCAGACTAGAAAAAAAGTATCTCGACATGAGAAGAGAGAGAATACAAAGTAATCTGAGATTACGAAGTAAAGTGCAAAATTTTTTGAGAAAAGAATTTTTGGCAAGAGATTTTGTAGAAGTTGAGACTCCTATTCTGACTAATCCTACACCAGAAGGTGCTCGCTCTTATATTGTACCAAGCCGTCTTTGGAATGGAAATTTCTATGCACTTCCTCAGAGTCCACAGCAATACAAGCAGTTACTAATGAGTGGAGGGATTGAGAGGTATTTTCAATTTGCAAAATGTATGCGCGATGAAGATACTCGTGGAGATAGACAGCCAGAATTTACTCAGCTCGATATTGAGATGAGCTTTGCTTCCGAAGAAGAGATAAGAAAAGTTAATGAAGAGATACTTATAAAGATGGTCCAAGAATTATTCCCAGAAAAGAGAATCCAGCAAATACCTTTCCCAGTAATTACTTATAAAGAGGCTATGGAAAAGTGTGGATCAGACAGACCAGATCTCAGAGAGGATAAAAACGATCCTAATCTACTTGCTTTTGAATGGGTGGTAGACTTTCCATTCTTTGAAAAGACTAGTGAATCTGATGATCCAGAAGCAGAAGGTGAGTGGACATTTACTCACAATCCATTTTCTCGTCCAAAAGAAAAGTATATGCAGGATCTTCATGATAAGAAAAATATTGGCGGAATACAGACTCAGCAATATGACATTATTATGAATGGATATGAATTAGGTGGTGGATCTGTAAGAAATCATAAAGCTGAAGATCTCAAGAAAGTGTTAGAGATACTAGGACATGATGAAGAAAAGATAGAAAAGAATTTTGGTCATATGCTACGAGCATTTAGAAGCGGTACTCCTCCACACGGGGGAATTGCTTGGGGATTCGATAGACTTATCATGATACTTCTTAACGAGCCTAATATTCGTGAAGTGATAGCCTTTCCAAAGACCGGCGAAGGAAAAGATTTATTGATCCAGACTCCCGCTCCAACTAGCGAAAAGCATCTAAAAGAATTAGGAATAAAACTGGAGAAGAATTAAATACTCAAAAAGAAATATATTCCTGCCATGTTGAGAATAATATCTATTATGAAGAAGTATTTTGTCTTTAAGACACCTTCTTCTTCTATCAAGATAGTTCCTATGTCGTCAGATAATGGTGAAGCGATGATTAAGAATCCAAAAAATGTCATTAATAGTCTATCTTTAAAAATCATCATTTTTCCTAATTTTCTAAAGAACTTTGTATTCTTAAGACTAGTAAGTTCATCATGTATCTCATATTTGAATACTTCATACATAAATAAATCTATAATCCCAGTCCCGATACCTCCGAGTAAGGCAATAAGCCAAAATGGCATAGGCCCATCATAAAGAGCGAATATGCTAGCAGCAATAGGTCCTGTTATACCTTGAGAATATAGTATTCCAAGTATTATAAATCCAATAAACCCTATAGAGCTTATAAGATCTTGCATCTTAGTCTCATCTATAGATCCATGTTTATAGAGATAGGTCGTGATAGCTATAGTTATAGAATAAAATAAAATAAGCAAAAATATCTTTTTGTATTTTTTAAGGATTTTTTTCATATGTTAGTATTTTAACATGTTATAATTCTAATTATAAGACAATATCTTTTTATGCAAGGATTTCAAGAATTGACCTTTATAATTTTGATTGCTAGCGTAGTATCTATTTTTGTCCATTATATCAGACAGCCTCTAATTATTGGATATATAATCTCTGGTGTACTAGCTGGTCATTACTTTTTAGATATTATAAAGGATGGTCACTCTATAGAGTTATTTTCTAAGCTCGGTATAGTTATTTTACTTTTTACCATAGGACTTCATCTCAATCCAAATACTTTAAAAGAGGCTGGGCGAGATTCATTTTTTGGAGGGATAGCGCAAGTATTTGTCTCAGCCGGATTAGGATTTCTGGCTTCATTTTATTTACTCAGCCTTAATCTTACGACTTCTATATTTGTAGGTATAGCTTTAGCTTTCTCTTCTACTATAGTAGTATTGAAGATTTTTTCTGATAAAGGAGAGGTAGATAAATTGTATAGTAAGATATCTATAGGCATCTTATTAGTTCAAGATATTATTTCTGCTATTATTTTACTTTCCCTTTCTATTTTTAATCAGAATGATTCTTCCTTACTTACTAATTCTACATCTATACTTATAACTACTTTTGTTATAAAAGCCATTATACTTTTACTCTTATATTTCGCATTAAGAAAATTTATTTTACAAAGATTGGCAACACTTTTTGCTTCATCTCAAGAGACTTTATTATTATTTGGTCTTGGGTCTGGCTTTGTAATGGCTTATTTATTTTATAAATTTGGATTCTCTCTAGAGATAGGCGCTCTTTTTGCTGGAGTAGCAATAGCTTCTTCTAATTTTGCCAAAGAGATATCCTCTAGATTAAAGCCTCTGCAAGATTTTTTTATCGCTATGTTTTTTGTCTTATTGGGGGCAAATCTAGTAGTGGAGAATATTTACGCTATTTTGCCAGGAATTCTGATTTTCACTTTGTTTGTCATAATATTTAAACTTCTAATAGTATTTTTTATAATGAATCTTCTTGGACACAGGACTAGGACAAGTTTCTATACAGCAGTTTCTCTTACACAAGTATCAGAATTTTCTCTTATAATGCTCTCTTTAGCTCTAAGTTATGGATATGTAAGTCAAAATATCTCATCTATGATGACGATCGTCGCTATGATATCTATGGCTATCTCAGCATATATGATGGTATATGTGGACCGTATATATACTTACTTAAGAAATATCTTTAAGAGATTTGAGATTCGTAAAAATAATTTTAAAGTCACAGAAGGGGAAGCTGATAAGCTTGATGCTATAATATTTGGATTTGATCGGATAGGGCACGAGTTCGTAGAAGTATTTGATAGATTGAAATATAAATATCTAGTCATAGATATTAATCCGAAATATATTGAAAAAGCCATTGAAGCAGGAATATCTTCTATATATGGAGACGCGGAGGACATAGGATTCTTAGAAGAAAATAATATCTTAAATACAAAGATGATGATATCGACTATACCTAGCTTTAGGACTAATTTATCTCTAGCAGAAGCTTACAGAAAAAGAAATAAAGATGGCATATTAATCTTAATAGCTCATGATGAAGACAAAGCAAGAGACTTATATGAAGCTGGAGCTAGTTATGTGATAATGCCATACCATCTCGGAGCCTATCATGCAGGAAGAATGTTAATGGAATTTAAAAATAATCCAGAAATCTTTAATTCTCAGAAAGAATTACAATTCAAAAGAATGACAGGTGAGGTCTCTGCTTACTCAAAAAAGCATCTAAGAACAAAAAGAAAGAATAAAAATATTTAAATAATATGAATGAAAATATTAATACAAAAAATTTAAATTCTAATTTTAAAAATCGTGAAAAATTTAAATTTAATATAGAAAATAGGCTGAAGATTTTACAGGAAAGACAAATTAATCCGGATAATATTTTTGATTTTTATGATGATTTTTTGAATGGTCTTATAGATATTTCAGAACAAGTGCTTAATAGATATATAAAAGAAGAAAGGGTACCGACCAAGAAAGACAGAGAAAAAGGAATACAAGAAGATGAAGCTTTTAAATATTTTAATTTAGATTCCATCTCAGAGATTATTAATAAAATGTCAGGAATTATACACGAGAGATCTTCTCGCTTAGAGGATATAAAAGAAGAAATTGTATCTAGGTCTCATATAGAAAAAAGACTTTTTGTTCCGCCAGATAGAGATGATAAATATATAATAAATGTCGGAAATGGAGGCGGAATCGAAGAAAAAAGAAACATTCCTAGACTTTTAACTTTAATTTATATTTTAGAAAATGATCTAGATCTAAATCTAGAAGATCATAAAGATATTACAATAAATAAAGGAATAAATGAAGAGAATATGATGAGAAAGGAGTCTTATATAAGAGTTCTAATACCAGAGTTAAATAGAATAGTCTATATCTGCGATGAGGAAGGCAATGCTTCTTTTGTATTTGATAGAAATAGTATAAAAGAAAAGAATTTGTCAGCTTTTGAACTAGATAATTATACTAAAATTAATTTTAATGAGCTTATAGAAAATAATAAAAATATTGGCGTGAAAATTACTCAGAGTAAAAATTGGAGAGAGAGGATGTTGACTGCTCTTACAAAAGATATTTCTGAATTCGAGAAGAAAAAATCACAAGTTAGATCAGATTTGGAAACTAAAGAAGATGTCCCACTTAAAAAAGAAGGCTGGGAAAATAAACATTTGTTATCTCGCAGATTAGGATTTTCTAATTTTACAGTAGGAGATTTTGCAGAGCAATTTAGAATTAGTAATCCAGAATGGTTTGAGATACAAAAGACTAGGATGCATATTTCAGAGTATTATCATCCAGAGCTAATCAAATTGATAGAAGAAAAATTTAATGCTATATCTAACAAAAAAGAAGGATGGGAAAATGCTTCTTCTTTATCCTTTATCATTTTTGGTCACGTGGCAAATCTTTCAAGAATCAGAGACGCTGTAGAACCGTATCGTAAAGATCATCCAGAATGGTTTGAAAAACAAAAATCTGGAATAAAAACAGTAGAGCACTATAGTCCAGGGTTGGTTAAAATTATTTTAGAAAATCTAAAAAATAAAAATGTAGATTGGGAAACGCCTAGCCATATTGCTAAAGAAGTTATTGGCTATAGTTCCACCAATTCTTTTTTAAAGATAAAAAATATTGCAGAGACATATCGCAAAGATCATCCAGAATGGTTTGAGCAGAGAGACAGAAGATACTTTGATAATAAAAAATCAGAATATTATCATCCTGATCTGATAAAGATAATAAAAGAGCATCTTAATGCTATACCAAACAAAAAGGAGGGTTGGCAGAATGTCCACGCTTTAGCAGAAATTATAAAATCTGTCCCTCTCACTATAAAATCCTTCGCCGAGCAATTCAGAGAAACTAATCCAGAATGGTTTGAGCAACAGAGAAACAAAACACAAACAGCCGAATATTATCATCCAGAACTAGTAAAAATAATAAAAGATCATTTTTCTAAAAAAACTAATTAGATATTTTTGATGCTATAATATTAAAAGAATAATATGTCTATGGAAAGTGAAAAAAACTTAAATGATCCAAACAGGATAACATATATTGGAAATGTAGATTATCGTAATAAGATGATCAGGTTTGGCATAAAAGCAAAAGACAGGACAAAGCATCTGTATGTCATTGGAAAAAGTGGAATGGGAAAATCTACTTTGCTTGAAAATATGGCTATACAAGATATACAAAATGGAGAAGGTATCGCTTTTATGGATCCTCACGGTGGGACTGCTGAAAAATTGCTTGACTTTGTCCCAGAACACAGAAAAAAGGATGTGATATATTTTGCACCTTTTGATACAGAATATCCTGTCGCTCTTAATGTCTTAGAGAAAGTGGACATTTCTAAGAGGCATCTAGTAGCCAATGGTCTAATGGCTGCATTTAAAAAAGTATTCGGAGAAGATAAATTCTCAGATAGAATGCAATATATTTTAAATAATATTATTCTTACTCTTCTAGAAAATGACGACGAGACTCTGATAGGTATCAATAGGATCTTGTCAGATAAAGAATATAGAAGGAAGATGGTAGAAAATGTTAAAGATCCTTCGATCAAATCTTTTTGGCTTGAAGAATATGCAAAGGCTGGAGAGAAATATCAACAAGAAGCAGCTCCAGCTATCCAAAATAAAATTGGTCAATTCACCAGTAATCCTCTTATAAGAAATATAATAGGTCAAAAAAAGACTAGCTTTGACATTCGTGATGTGATGGATAATAAGAAAATACTCATCATGAATCTATCTAAAGGTAAAATGGGCGAAGGTAATGCAAATCTTATCGGCTCTCTTCTCATTACCAAGATATATCTGGCTGCAATGAGTAGAGCAGATGTTGATCCTTATAAATTAAATGATCTTCCTCCATTTTATTTTTATGTAGATGAATTTCAAAATTTTGCAAATGATAGCTTCGCTAATATTCTCTCAGAAGCTAGAAAGTATCAATTAGCTCTCACCGTTGCTCATCAATACGTAGATCAGATGACCGACGAGGTGAAGTCTGCCATCTTTGGTAATGTCGGTACTATGATTACTTTTAGAGTCGGAGCTACAGATGCTGAAGTATTTGAGAAAGAATTTGCTCCTTTTTTTACTGCAGATGATATCGTGAATCTGTCAGCATTTCAGATGTATCTTCGTCTAATGATAGACAGTGTAGGCTCAAAGCCATTTTCTGCTATAGGGCTTCCTCCTATCGAGAAGCCTGATATATCATATAGCGAAGAGATAGTAGAGCTCTCGAGACATACTTTCGGTAAAGCCAAGGACTTAGTAGAAAATGAGATTAAAGATTGGTATACTCCTATCCATAAAGATAAAATCCTAGAAGACCCAAGTCAATCTATAAAAGAAAATAGATATCAAAATAAAAATGAATATAAGGTAGAAAATAAGGTTTCTAATAATAACTCAAATTATAATCCTAATCAGAATACTAATCAAAATAGCAAGCTTCACACAAGAAGTAAAAGGGAAGACTTTAGAAAAGAACGAGACATAAAAGATGTAGAATTGGAAAATGTAAGAAAAGAAGCAGAAATTAAAAAAGAAGAATTAAAGCAGAATCACACATCTCTTAAAGACGCTTTAGCAAAAGCTATGCAAATAGAAAAAGTGAGAATAGAAAATAGAGGAGAGCAAAATGAAAATATTTCTCAAGATAAAAAGGTGTCAGAAGACTCTAATAAAAAAGTTGATCTAAAAGATAATTTAAAAGAAGTTCCTGAAAAAGTCTTGCGAGATCTGGTAGATGGAGAGTAATTTTATTTTGAGTTTTGTGTGATTTGTGTTAGAATATAATTCTCGGAGCCAAAATTAAAATATTAGTCAAAATATACCGAGCCTTTCTTTTTCTAAAGAAAGGAAATTTACGGCCTTATCGTCTAACGGTTAGGACAGATCCCTTTCACGGATCAAATCGGGGTTCGATTCCCCGTAAGGTCACAAATTGACATTTATTTAATATTTTGATAGTCTGAGACTGGTAACTTTTTTTAAAATATCAAAACTGTTTTTAATATGCGATATTATATTATAAGGCAATGCGACGCCGAAGAAAAGGGTGATCTTTCAGATTTCGGCTGGTCACAAGCTAGGTTTTTAGCACAGAAATTGATAGATGAAATCGGCTTTCAAAAAGTCCGAATCTATTCTAAAAATAAAAAGGCCGGCAAACACACAGCTGGTATAATAGCCAGTAAATTTAATGTATCAGTTATGCCGGTTGAAGAATTAGATGGAGAAGAATGTTTTGACTGGCTCGATTATAAGATAAAATCTCTCAATGGAGACAGTCTTATTCATATCTTTATTGTGGATATTGAGACAATTCTTTATTTTCCAAAAGAAAGATTGGGGCTTGATAAGAGACTGATCAGACCAGGCGGTGGAATTCAATATCATAAAGGGGAGTTTATACCTTTTGATTATGAATTTTAAAACCATTAAAAAACGACCTTTTAGGAGGTCGTTTTCTATTTTAAGTATTTTATTAGATTAATAAATTAATTTTTCTTTTTGAAAAAATATTTTTTAACAAAATTGACTATATAGATTGCTAAGACTCCGGAAGCTGCTGATCCTACTATATCTCCAAGATTAGTTCCGAGTAAGCTGGTAAATATATTTTCTAAAGTATTTGATCCCAATAGCACACCTACTAGTCCTATTACAGTGTTCCAAAATGTTCCTAGGTTTTGAGATTTTTGAAATTTACCGACAGCATTTCCAGCCACTATTCCAATTATTAAATTAATTATCGTATCCATATTTTTTTAATTTTTGTGTGGTAATGCTTGGCAAGCTACACCATCTTTGTTTCCATCCAGTCTGTTAGTATCATTTGATATTCCACCTGCTTTTTCAAAAAAGGATTGAGCTTCTTCTTGATATTTAAAATCATCACAATTATATTCATCAGTATATTTTGCATCTTTTGCAGTAGCTGAAGATGGGTCTACTATATTTCCCAGCTTGTCTCGCAGTACTCTTTGACCTGTAGAGAGATCCCAGTCTGTCTGGCTAGCCTCTAAGCCGCCAGCCACTGCTAATACTCCAGCGGCTCCAGCTAAGACTTTTTTACTTACAGTGTCAGGTTTATAATTTTCTCCTAGTTCTTGCTTTACACCTTCAAGACTAGTCATATTTGATAAATTTACATCTTTAAAATAAAGTATAGCAACTATAATTATCAAAACTATTATTACTATTAATCTCACTTTATGATTATTTCTTATTTCTTTTAATTTCATATATTATGTTTTATAGGTTAATTATAACATTTTTACTTACCGGAGCTATATTTTTAAAATACGCTTTATCTGTTAAAATATTATACACAATGGAAATGTGACTGAGTGGTTTAAAGTAGCGGTTTCGAAAACCGCCGAAGGAGTCAAATCTTTCCGAGAGTTCGAATCTCTCCATTTCCGCAAAAGTGATATAATCATAATATATGAAAAATAAAAAAATCTTTTTAGGAATTTTTATCTTAATTTTAATTCTATTGTCTAGCATCTTTCTCTTTTTTAAGATAAACAAAAATAATGAACTAGATTCATCAGAAGATTCAAATATAGAAGCATTCAAAGAAGAAATATTTAATGAGAGTAATGATTTTTATACAATAAAAGCTAATTACCCGATAGATACTTGGGATAAAAGTGGAGAGACACGGCAGGTTGTAAATATTTGGATTAATAATGCTAGAGAAGATTGGAAAATAGGAGGAGAAATATATAATAATCAAAAAGCTCTCGAGTCTAAATATTCTGATATGTCTAAGATGCAATATGAATTATATATAGATTATGCCACCGCAACATCTCAAAAGCTTGGTACACATTCATACATTTTATCCAAATATGAATGGACAGGTGGAGCTCATGGTATGACATCTATAACAACTTTTAATTTTAATAATAACAAACGAATTTTAATAGAAGATATAGTGGATCTCAATAAATATGATATATCTCTTACAAAGATCTTAAAGAGATATTTGGTCTCGTCTATAGGAAAAGAAAATTTAGATGAAAATATGATGAATAGAGGGCTTGGCTTAGCGTTTTTGGATGAGAATGATAATTTTGATCAAGCAAAATGTGGGTGTGACGGATTCCTCTTTGCTGCGAATTTTCAAAATTTTGTGATTTTAGACGAAGGTATTAAATTTATAATGGGCACTTATCAGGTTGGTGCTGGGGCTCTTGGTAATCCAGAGGCTATTATTTCGTGGAGCGAGCTAAAGCCATTTCTAAATAAAGATTTTGTTTTACCATAAAATCATTTATTTACCTAGTTTATTTTAGATTTTCTCTAGTTATCTCCAATAATTCATTTAAAAATTCTCTGTCTTCTATCTCGTCTTCTAATAATATCCAATCTTTTGCGCCAGGAAATGGGGGAGCGAGATGAATGGAATTCTTTGTCTCACTGAAGCCTTGTGCGAAAGCAGATTTTCCAAATTCTTTTTCTATAAAATCTATACCAGCTTCTGTATTTTTAATAAATAATTGATTGTCACAAATAAGAGCTACTACTTTCTCATCATAATAAATAGCATATTCTCCAAACATTTTTCTAGACCTCACTAATTCCTGATCTTTAATCTGATCTATAATAAAATCCAAAAAATCTTTTGTAGAGGACATAAAGAATTACTTTTTAATATATTTTAATAAAAAAGAATATTTAGAATTATTTATAAAATAATTATTTAAATCTTTACACCAAAATCCATGGAATCCAAAATTCTTTTTATATAGCTCCTCTTCTCCTTCTATTGAAAATAATTTTGCTATTTCTACTGGAGCAAATTTTATATTTTCTTTTTCGAATTCATCTCTATGCCAGACACAGACAGCGACATCTTCAGGATGAGTTTTTGGTATTTGGCCTGATTCACATAATTTATTAGAAGCCTCTAAAAACTTTTTACTTCGTAAAGAAAATCCGCCATTACCAACTATAAGCCTCCCATTCATATGTTCTGGAAAATTATTTGTTAGCCAACTACCAACAAGCCAAGGAGCTCCTATATAATCATATTTTAAAAATTCATCATTCCAGTTTCTTGGATTTAAAATAAATCCGTCATATTGAATAATAAGTACAAATTCAGTATCTACATATTTATGCAGATCTCTAATACAAAAAAGAGAATACTCTTCCACTGATTTTATATGAGGTATATCTACTTTTCTTGAATCATTAGTTTCTAAAGAAGTCAAAAGCTTTACCGCACCAAAATCTATAGATTCTTGACTGATATCTAGCGCCTTAACAAGTCTCTCTACATTTATACAGTCTATACCAAGTAAAGTGATATTTGATAATTTTATTTTTTCCATATTTTATCTTCTTTTTCCAAAAATACGAAGCAATTTAAGAAATAGATTCATAAAATCTAAATATAAATTAATGGCCCCTAAAACTGACTCTTTAGTATCTTCTGGGGTATTTTCATTACCTATTATATTCGTTTTTCTTATTTTTTGTGTATCATATGCTGTTAAACCAGTAAATAAAATGACACCAATAAAAGAAATTATATAATCTGTTAAAGTACTTTTTATAGAGAAGTTAAATAAACTAGCAATAATTAGACCAATTAGTCCCATCGTCAATACTTTTCCGAGTTTAGTCAAATCTGTTTTTGTAAAATATCCATAAATACTCATTACACCAAACATGATTGCTGCAATAAAAAAAACCAAAGTGATTGATTTTATTGTAAACATTAAGAATATAATTGACAAAGTTAAACCCGTCATAAAACAATATAATAAAAACAAAAAAATTGCAGTTTTTGCAGGTATTTTTTTAATGAGCCAGACTAGTCCTATTATTAAGATTAACTCTACGATGAGTAGGGTATAAAATATTACATTATTAAATAAAATATATTGATAAAGAAAAGGTTTGTTTGCAATTATATAAGCCGTGATACTCGAGATCGTAAGGCCTAAAAACATCCAAGCATAAACTTTTTGAAAAAACCTTTTTGTCTCTTCCGTTATTTGTTGTTGTGAATATTTCATGTCCTTTTTTCTATTCTACTTTGTCTTTAAGGTCTTGTAAATATCCTCTATTGCCTTTACCGCTTCGCCGCTGGCTATATTATTTTGATGATAGAGAATATTGGTAGCGTCTCCCGCTGCCCATACTAAATGATCTTTCGAAGCTCTACCGGTCCAAGGATCGATTTTTATCTTATTTGCCTCATCTGTATCGACTAGACCATTAACCCATTCTGTAGCAGGAATCTGGCCTATTTCTACAAATATTCCAGAGACATTTAATTTTATTTCATTATTATCTTTATCAAGATAAGAAAATCCATTTACAAAAGTATCTCCAAAAACTTCTTTTGGGGTAGCTCCTACTATTAATTTAAATTTAGGATTCTCTTTTAATTTATTTACTGTTATCGCATCTGCTCTCGGCTCACTACGAGAAAGTAGTGTGACACTAGAGCAATAGGCGAGAAGCTGAGCTGCCGACTCAAATCCTGCATTACCTCCACCAACTACAACCACATCTTGACCGGAGAACATTGGCCCATCACAAGTAGCGCAATAGGTGAGACCTTTGTGCTCGAATTCTTCAGCGCCTTTTATTTCTAATTTTCTCCTATTTGATCCTGTGGCTATGAGTAGTGATTTTCCAAAAATATTTTCTCCATTTTCTAGAGTCACTTTTATTAAATCATTTTCTTTTTCTCCCTTTGTTACTAGATTGCCAGTTTTTATTTCTAGAAATTCTCCAGCATATTCTTTGACGTGTGACTCTAGATTTTTGGCAAGATCTGCTCCGGAGATTTTTGGAGTTCCTATCCAATTTTCTATATTATCGCTCACTATAGATTGTCCTCCCCATTCTTTCAATATTAAAATGCTTTTTAGGCGCTTTCTAGCAGCATAAATAGCCGCGCTGGCTCCTGCCGGCCCACCACCTACTATTATTAGATCAAAAATATTATTTTCCATATTTAAATAATATATCATACTAGTCAATAAAAATAAAAAACCTCCTATTTTTGAGGAGGATTTTTAGTTTATTTTTTCTTTCTTAGAAATGGGGGAAGCATATTCCAATCATCTTCATCTTCATCTTCTTCTACAAATACAGCTTTTTTATCTCTTATTTGACTATTTTTTGCGTCTTTTTCAGCTTTTATTCTTTTTAGATCTAGAAGATTGTCCTCATCTATTTCATTATTTAATTCATTTTTGATTTTTAATTTATCTTCATCTTCAGATATCGTAGAAGTTTTTTTGTCTTTCTGAGAAGATGTCACAGAAGATAACATATCTTTCAGATGATTACTTTCTTTTTCTTCGCTAAATTTATTTTTCTTATCATCTACTTTTACAAATTTATTTTTGTCTTCAAAAGCGCTTCCCTTTACTCTATCTGAATCCATAAATAGTGGTGCTTCGAAATTTCTATTGCTTAAAGGCATTTTAAAATTTGAGGGGAATTTAGTAGCTATTACCACTATCTTCATCTCATCTTTTTTAAGAGTATCTGTATTTACTATTCCAAATATTATAGTCGCATCTTTATCTACTGATTCTGTAATAATCTTTGCAGCTTCTGAGACTTCAAACATTGACAAATTATCATTACCATATATCGCATAAAGCAATCCTTTAGCTCCATGTATGGAGACATCTAGAAGTGGAGAAGAGATAGCGGCTTTAGCGGCCTCTACAGCTCTATTTTCGCCACTAGCAGTGCCTATACCTATAAGAGCAGTACCTGAATCCTTAAGAACTCTCTTGATATCTGCAAAGTCAAGATTGATAGTTCCTGCGGTCTTTATAATATCAGCTATACCATCTACGGCTTGTTTTAGGACTTCGTCTACCATCTTAAAAGCATCTCGGACAGACATATTTCTGTCTATGATAGATAATAATCTATCATTTGGTACAACAATGAGAGCATCTACTTCTTTTTCTAATTCTAAAAGCCCCGCTTCTGCTATTGCTGTTCTTTTTTGTCCTTCAAAAAAGAAAGGCTTTGTAACTATAGCTACTGTTAGTATACCTTCTTCTTTTGCTGCTTTTGCTATAACTGGAGCAGCTCCTGTTGCTGTACCACCTCCCATTCCACAAGCGATAAAAATAATATCAGCACCTTTTACCACATCTTGAATCTCTTCTTTTGTCTCTTCAGCACTTCTTCTTCCGATTTCTGGATCCATACCAGCCCCAAGACCTTTGGTAAGATTTTTACCCAAGTGAATTTTTTTACTAGCAAGACAATTATGTAAATCCTGAGTGTCAGTATTCATGGCTATAAAGTCGATACCTTTCAGATTTGAGGTTATCATATGATTTATAGCGCCTTTTCCAGAGCCACCAACTCCTATCACTTTTATTCTAGCAAAACTTTGAATTTCAGGTAATGATTTAGTCATATTTATCTTTTTTAAAGGTTTTTTAAATTACTTATTAAGTGCCAAAAGTATATCAAACGCTTCTGAAAAATGCAAAGCGTTGCTAATAAATAGTAAGTATGTTGTAATTTTATGGTAGAAGCTTTTTGAGTCCGCTTAGTATATTTTTAAATATATTTCTAAAGAATTTATTTACAGAATATTCTGGAGATACTATAGGAGCTAAAAAGGTTAAGCCGTACACTCTTGCATAGCAAGAATCAGTTAATTGTCCATCTGAGAAGTCTCTTATTTCTTGATTCGCAAATCTAGCAGGTAATTTAAGATAATTCTTAAAAAGATAATCAATTTTAGGTAATTTTGCTCCACCACCCGTAAGCACTATCCCTCCTGGTAAGAGCCCTCGTCTATTTATCTTATCAAGCTCTTGATTTATTTTTTCACATATAAATTCTATTCTAGCTTCTACTATTTCTTCTAATCTCCTTTTGGAAAAAGATATACCTTCTTTGCCGGTTTTTATATTCTCAGCATCTTCTAAAGCTATCTGTAATCCTAGAGCTATATCATTAGTAATATCATTACTTCCTACTCCTATTATTGAAGAAAGTATTGGGCTATTATTTTCATATACTAAGATACTTGTAGTAGAATGTCCTATATTTATAAGAGCTGTCCCAGCGACTCTTTGCTTTTTATTTAAAAGAGGAATACATTCAGCAAAAGGTCCTACTATTACTTCTTCTATATATATGTTTATAGCTTTAAGAAGATTTTCCATTTTTTCTACATATAGACTTGGAGAAAGGACAAATAAAAATTTACCCTCTATTCTTTTGCCAAACATTTTTATTGGAGATCCTTGGACTTCGGTATGGTCTAGCTTATATTTTATAGGTATAGTGTGAATTATTTTTTTATTTTTTATATTGGCGACAGAGAGAGAAGCTTCTTTTTCTAGTCTCTCAAGATCAAGTCTCGTAACTTCTCCGTCGATACTACTATTTATAATAGAAGTATTACTTATAGTACTACTTATACCAGAGGCATTGAGTGATAATACTATATGACTTTTCTTGCTAAAAGTTTCTTTTTTAAATAGACTTATAGCTCTATGAAGAGTCTCAGCTAGCTCTTTCTCATCTACTATATTACCTTTATATACACCTTGCGTGCTAACTTCCTGCAAGTCTAAAATCTCAGGACTTTTATTTATGTCTATATAATGTCTTACAGCACAAATCTTCGTCGTATTACTTCCAATATCTATACCGATTATAGTGTGAGATTTCTCTTTCGTATTCATGCTATTATTTTAGCATAAATTTTCTCAAATATTTCTCTTCTAGCTTATCCATCTCATCACTATGATCTAGACCTCTGAGATGAAGACAGCCATGTATGAATAGTAGAGATAGAAAATTATCAAAAGATAGAGAAAAATTCCTAGCTTCTCCTTTAGCTACAGAAAGGCATATAAAGATCTCTCCTTCTTTATTGGAAAGCGGAAAAGATAATATATTTGGAACATAATCTTTTTGTCTGTATTTCTTATTAAGCTCTTGCGCTTCTTTTCTTCCAATAAAATTTATAGAAAGATAAAATCCTTTTCCTAATATCGTATTTTTAACTTTTTCTATTCGAGAAAAGAGAGCTTTATCTATTAGCCCTCTTTTCTTATTAACTATTAGGTTTTTCTTTTCTAAGATCATTTTACTTTCTAGCTTTTCTGACTAGCTTGCCTTGTCTTTTTAGGTCTTCATATTTAGCTGCTGATACGAGCTTCTTTAGCTTTCCTTTTTTAATTTTAGATTTAGATTCTTCGCGAGTATTGTATCTCTTTCCACGAACTTTAGGGAGAATACCACTCTCTTGAACTTTCTTTTGAAATTTATGAAGTAAGACCACTGAAGAATCTTTTTCTCTTTTATTGATTTTAATATTTGTATTTGCCATATAAATTAATGAATGAATAATAACATAAAAACACTTTTATTTCAACTTTTTGAGATATTCTGAGAGCTTTTCTATTCTAATTATATCCTGAGAATGTGTCTTCATATCACGGACGATAACCGTACTATCCATAGCTTCCTTTTGCCCAAAAATAATACAATATGGAGTACCTATCTTACTTGCATTAGCGAGCTGAGTAGAAAGTGAGTCTTTAGATAAAGTCTGATATACCGGTATCTTATTTTCTCTTAAGATTTCCATAATCTTTAAAGATTTTAATTTAGCTTCAAATCCAAGCTGAAGGAAATATACTTTTGGCTTTTTAAGAATTTTAGGAGAAAGATTCTTACATTCTGGGAACATCATGATCCTATCTATACCAAGAGCTGCTCCTACAGCAGGGATTTCTTTTTTGCTTCCTAATTCTTTTCCTAAATAATTATATCTTCCACCTCCAGTGATAGTTATTTCTCTCTCTTTTCCATTTTCTATCTCATTACCATTTTCATCTTTTTCTTTTTCTAATTTTATCACTTCAAATACTGTGTGAGTATAATAATTAAGACCTCTGACTAGAGAATTATTGATTCTATATTCTATTCCCATTTCTTCTAGATATTGAAGAACTTCTTTAAAGTGCTGCTTAGACTCATGACTTAAATAATTGATAGAAGCAGGAGCAAGTTCTTTATATTTTTGGCATTCTTCATTTTTACAATCAAGTAGTCGAAGGGGATTGGTTTGTAGTCTCGCTTGGCAATCTTTGCACATCTTACTAATATGCTTTTTATAATATGAGACCAATTCTTTTGTAAAAATATTTCTGTCATCTTTATCGCCCATACTATTAATGTCTATTATGAGATCTTCGAAGCCGTATTCTTTGAGTATGGTCATGAGAGTTCTGATAATCAGAGCGTCAGCCATAGATTTCTCAGTGCCGAGTATTTCAAGATTAAATTGTCTAAATTCTCTTAGTCTACCTTTTTGCGGATTGTCATGTCTCCAGGTAGGTCCATAGCTATATAGCATTATAGGTTGTGGAATATTCATCATTCCATTCTCTATGTAGCTTCTCATTATCGCCGCTGTGTATTCTGGTCTCATCGCTACCCTATCTCCTCCTTTTGTCTTGAAGCTATATATTTCTTTTTCTACCACATCAGTACCTTCTCCCATACCTCTTATAAATATTTCTTCTTTTTCTAGAGCTGGAGTCTCTATCGGCTTGAATCCATAATAGACAGCTATCTCTTGAGCCTTTTCAAACAGCCCTTGGTATTGATAATATTTATCTCCTATAAGATCATTCATACCTTTTAAGGTCTTGATTGGCTCTTTTATTATATTTTTCTGCGCTTCTTTTTTTATCATATATTCTTGTAGTTATTATTATAATTTAATAAAATTAATTTCTACTTTTCCTGGATCACTGCCTATCTTATTAAAAGGAAAGAGCCTAAATACAGCTTTTCCAGATATATTTTTTTTATATATTACACCCCAGCTTCGAGAATCATAACTCTCTCTCCTATTGTCTCCAAAAGCTAAATATTCATTTTCTCCTAGAGAGATATTTATATTTTTTACAGTGTCTCTGTATGTCACAAAATTTTCATTTAAAATAAATCCATTTGGATTCGCTTTATTATATATAGTAGTAAAGCCGTCCCGCACCACAACAGTATCTCCTGGTAATCCGATTAATCTTTTTATAAAAAATTTACCATTATACTGATCTGATTTTACATGTCTAAATACGATAACATCTCCTCTCTCTAAATTGTTCACATCAAAATTAAGCTTATCAATAAGAAGAAGCTCACCAGACTTTAAATTAGGAAGCATAGATCCTCCGTCTACTAGAAATGGCTGAACTACAAAGGCCTGAATTAGCTTAACTATAACAAGAATACTAATTATTAATAATAATAATTTGCCCGGAGACTCTTCTTTTTCTAATATTTTCCATTTAATAAGATTATGTCTTATCTTTTTAGAAAAAATAGCAAAAAAAAGCGAGAGCATGAATATGAAGATGAGAATAGAGAGCAATAATCCATAAGGATTACTGGTAGAATCTGTCACAAAATTCTTTATTGCATCTATAAAGCTACTATTCATAATTTGATGGAGAGATTATAGCATACAGAAAGCAATTGGCGCAAATATTTTGAAAATTCTGCTATAATTTATCTTGAGTGTATATTAGATATAATAAAAATATGAAATACTTAATATTTCCACTTGGAAATCCTGGAGAAAAATATGAAAAGACCCGCCATAATGCTGGCAAGTTTGTATTTAGACTCGCTAAGAATAACCCAGAAATAAAAAACTTTTTAGAACGAGGAGAATTGTTAATATTTAATCCTGATTGCTTTATGAATGAGTCTGGTAGATATCTTAAAGAATATCTAAAAAATACTAATATAGATACAGAGAATATCATAGTCATCTATGATGATAAAGATTTAGAGATAGGCGATGTCCGAAAAGCAAAAGATAGGGGAGATGGAGGGCATAATGGGCTCAAAGATATAATAGAAAATCTAGGTACTAAAAATTTTCATAGGATTAGAATAGGTATAGCCCCAAAAGGTACTGGTAAAAATAATCTAGTCCCACCTCATGGAGAGATAGTGCAGAAATATGTATTAGGAAAAATGACCAAAGAAGAAATAGAAATCTTGAAAAGTGAAAGACTATTAGAAAGAATCTCTATATTTATAGAAGACATAGTAAATAAAAAATAAAAAAACGCTAAATTAATAGCGTCGATTCGTTTTGGATAAAGAAAATCTTATTTGCCACTTGCCGGATTTAATACTTTACTTTTTTCTGCTAAGATTTCTAATTCTTCTTCCAATGTGAGAAAATCTCCTGGTTCGTTTATATCTAATCTAGAGGAATCCATAAGATCTTTCACATGGTTCTCACCAAAAGCTTTTATAAGATTAAATATCCTCGTACAAGCTTCTGGTATTATTGTTGTATCCATAAAGCTAAAGATTTTAAAATAACAATAAAATTACCTTTTCTTTTATAACAAAAAACACCTGATAGAGTCAAGTGTTTTTTGTTATCTATTTGTTTAAAATTATTTTTTTAATTTTAAAGTCATTTTTTCTTCTTTGCCTTCAAAGAGAGTAATCTCAAATTTGTAGATTTTTCCTAGAGATAGCTCTTGCTTCATCTTTTCTTCATTTTCAAAATCAGAAATATGTACAAGTCCCGCCACACCTTCTTCTATAGATACTAGAGCTCCATGCTTGTTAAATCTTATAACTACGCCATCTACAGAGTCTCCTTTCTTATATTTCTTAGTAGCTGAGATCCATGGATTTTCTTTCAGCTTCTTCATAGAAAGGGATATTTTATCGTCTTTTATTTCTATTATTTCTACTTTTACTGTGTCTCCTATCTTAGCGTAATCTTTAGTATTTTCTACGAGTCCCCAATCTATTTCGCTCTTATGAATAAGCCCTTCTACTTCATTATCTATTTTCACAAAGATACCAAAGTCTACAACTCCAGTTACTACTCCCTCTATCTGATCTCCTATATTGTATTTAGATATTATCTTTGTCGCTGTTTTTGATTCTTTCTTTTCTTTTTGTCCTGATTTCTTTTCTGATTTAGCTTCTGATTTACCATCTTGAGTCACAGGATCTGTAGACTCGGTAAAGATAAGCTTTCCTTCTTTAGGAATAGCCGCAATGATAGATACAGGAATTCTTTTGCCTATTAACTTCTTAAGCTCAGTTAGTATCTGATCTTTTGCTCCGTCAGTAACTTTAGGATAATTTTCTCCTTTTAGTTGTGATGAAGGTAAGAATCCATTAATACCATTCCAGTCAATAATAAGACCACCTTTGTTAGCTTCTTTAATGACTAGAGATAAAACTCTCTTTTCTTTTAATAAAGATTCTGCCTCACTCCAGACGAGTGCGTGCTTTGCTTCTCTTAGAGATAGATCTATATATCCATTTTTATCTTCCCTCACTATAACTTTTGCAGAGATAAGATCTCCAATATTTGTTTTCTTTATAAGATCTCTCGCGTTGATATATTCTATACCGTAGATAATACCAGTTCCTACTGGCCCTAGATCTACATATACAGCAGTATTTGTAATAGCTAAGACAGCTCCTTCGACTATATCATCTTCTTTTATAGCGGGCATCTTATCTAGTAACATCTTTGTATAACCATCAAGAGGCACATTATTTTGTGTATTTTTATCCATATATTTATATTAATATTTATCCTGTGTCAAAAATATAAATAGATACTTAAATATTCATTATTTATTTTTGGTTTAACAAGATAAAAAGAATATAACACAAAATAGGGGAGAATGCAAAAGAAAAAAGCCTCCCGTCTATAGGAGGCCCTGACCATGCTCTCACTTGCCTTCGTTTGCCATTATTAGCATCTTATCATATAGCATTTTTTTTGTCAAGCTTTTGAGAAAGCTCAGATAAAAAAGAAATTTTTAGGATTATTCATTTTTTTCGATTTTTATTTTTGGCTTACCAGTTTCTGAAAAGCCTGTTAAAAATATTTTTTGTGTCTCGGTGGTTATTACGCCACCAGTTTCTTCAAAGTCTTCTCTAAAGAAAGTTCCTTCTTTGGTCGTAACTGACCAGAAGGTAACCTTTTTTGTTTCTGCAAGCATTTTTTTAAATTTTTATTAAAAAGAATTTTTACCTTTATAAATATAGCATTATTATCTATTTTGTCAAATTTTTCTAATTCATAATATTTAAAAAATATAAAAAAGAAAAAACCTCCGGCAATCAGCGAGAGGCTCTTCGATTTGTATTCTCTCCAGATTCTCAGAGGTCTTTACTCTGTCTGGAGAGGTTTCTGGTTAGGGGCTACAAATCAAACCCCAATCTTCGTTTCTTAAACATTTTTTCCATTTTTGACTGGGTGCCCCTTCGTGGAGCGCAGCCTGGCCGGGTAATCATTTCAGTATATTATTTTTTTTGCGGTTTTGGGCCGCAGGGGTGCCGCGGGCGGCGGCGAAAACTTTTCTTTTCATTTCGGAAAGTTTTTGTTAAAAATAAAAATGTTTGTCTTGATAAGAACTGTGTTCTTGGGAATATTTTCCAATCCCCAAGAACATCTAAAGCTTAGCATATAGAAAATTATTTGTCAAGTTTTTTATAAAAAAGAGCAGGGGAGTCGTAGCTATATATGTAAAATATCCTTATAATATAAGGATATTTTTAGTTTATATTAAATTAGAATTTATTTATTCTTCTGGTACACCTTCATCTTCTGATTCATGCTTTTCTGGAGCGAAGTCTAAGCCTCCGTTTTCTAGATTTTTCCTGATTTGCTTTTCAAGTTCCTTTGCAGTTTTTCCATTTTCTTTTAAGAAAGTTCGTGACGCATCATATCCACGCCCCAATTTTTCTTCTCCAAAGCTGTATGATGTACCAGTTTTTGATATTAATTTGAATTTTTCACCAAGCGCTAATAATTCTCCTTCTTTTGAGATACCTTCGCCATACATAATGTCGAATTCTGTAGATTTGAATGGTGCGGCTACTTTATTTTTAACTACTTTTACTTTGGTGCGAGCCCCGAGCACATCTTCTCCTTTTTTAATCTGAGCGATCTTACGAATATCAAGACGAACAGAAGCGTAGAATTTGAGAGCTTTTCCTCCTGGTGTAGTCTCTGGATTACCGAACATTACTCCTATCTGCATTCTTATTTGATTAATAAATATTATGACAGTTTTAGATTTGTGAGCTATAGCTGTGAGCTTCCTCAAAGCTTGACTCATAAGTCTAGCTTGTCTTCCTACATGAGCTTGAGACATATCTCCTTCTATTTCTGCTTGAGGAGTGAGTGCAGCCACAGAGTCTATGACGAGTACATCAATTTTTCCACTGCGAACTAGAGTTTCTGCAATATCGAGTGCTTGCTCTCCATTGTCTGGCTGAGAAATAAGCAACTCATTAATTTTTATTCCTAATTTTTTAGCATATTCTGGATCCATTGCGTGTTCTGCGTCTATAAAAGCACAAGTTCCGCCCATCTTTTGAGCTTCTGCGATAACATGAAGTGTAAGAGTGGTCTTACCAGATGACTCAGGTCCAAAGATCTCAATAATTCTTCCTCTTGGAAGTCCTCCAACTCCAAGAGCAAAATCAAGACCAATAGATCCTGTTGGTACACTGCCAATATCTACTTTTGGAGTATCTCCAAGCTTCATGATAGCTCCTTCACCAAATTTATTTTGTATCTCTTTTAATAATTCATCAGAATTCACTCTTTTACCCTCTTCTCTGACTCCAATAATCTTTTTTGCTTTCGCTACTTTCTTTTTTACTGCCATATTTTTATTAAAATTCTTTTAAATATATTATCGTAATAATGGGATTATTATATCATATCAAAAAATACAAAAGTTTTTTAATTTTTTGATATTTCTAATATTTTTTCTTTGGATTTACCATATTTATCATAAGCTGAGATAACTATTACTGTATAAGGTGGCTTAGCAATGAGTATTTCTTTAAAGTCCCCATCTTCATCTATAGCAATTTCTCTACCATTAAGAAATATATTTTTAACATTTTTTACATTACCTTCTACAATAAAAGTATCAGAATCTACCATTTGGCCATTTATAGGTGAATATATTTTGATGATGGGTCCAGAAAGAAAGTTGAATATTCTAAATATAAAATAAATAAAAAATACTATAACAAAAGATATAAAAAGCCATTTTTTTAATTTTACTAGAAAAGGTTTTCCTTCCATTTTATTTATTAGATTCTATATTATATAGATTATCTTCTTTTTTATTATTTTCTAATTCTTTTATTTCTCTTTCAAGTCTCTCCACATCACTTTCTTTATTTTTACCAAATAATACTTCTCTATGTCTGCCACTAGTTGCGGGACCTATTATTCCATACAGCTCTAGATCATTTATTATCCTTGCGGATTTATTATATCCCCAACGAAAAGCGGTCTGGAGAGCGCTAGTAGAAGCCTTGCCAGTAGATATCACATAATCTCTCGCTGACATATAATCTTCATCATTGGTTGGCTCTTCGGCTGGATTTCTATTATCCGAATCTTCCATTTCTCTCATGCCAGAAGTAGGAGAAGAAGATATTTTTATTTTCTGAAGATTAATATTATCAGGAAGGAAGTCTTCGTACTTTTTTCTAATATCTTTTATAACAGAATTTATTTCTTCACTCGAGACGAATGGTGCTTGCACTCTAGTAATATGAGATCCGTTCATATAGAGCATGTCCCCGTTACCCAATAAGTCTTCTGCGCCTGCTTGGTCTAGAATAGTTCTAGAATCTATCTGGGAAGTAGTCTTGAGAGCTATACGAGAAGGTATGTTGGCTTTGATAGTACCAGTGATAACTTTCACATCTGGTCTTTGGGTCGTAAGTATTAAGTGTATTCCCGCAGCGCGAGCTTTCTGAGTAAGAGAAGTGATGACCGGAGTTATCTCTTTTGGATATGTGAGCATAAAGTCATTAAATTCGTCGAAGACAATGACTATATAAGGCATCTTAGGTGGTAATCCTGTGACCACATCTCCTTCTTTATTTTTCTTTTTTGCTTTTTCTAGAGCAGGGAAAAATATTTTTTTATTATAATCAGTAATATTTGGTACTCCATATTCTCCAAGCACATCATATCTCCTATCCATTTCTTGTGCTGCCCAATTAAGAGATTTGATAGCTGTCTTCGCGTCTTTTATTATAGGAGTATAAAGGTGTGGAAGAGAATTGTAAGTAGTAAATTCTACTCTCTTAGGATCAAGAATAATGAGCTTTAGATCGTAAGGAGAATTTTTATAAAGTAAGGAAAGTATGAGATTGTGAAGAGTAACAGATTTACCAGTACCAGTCGCTCCCGCTACTAGAAGGTGCGGCATTTTTGCTAAATCAGATATTACAGGAGTTCCTATTATATTTTTTCCTATTGCTAGAGAGAGTGGAGATGCATTTTGGAATTCTGGGATATCAAGGATACTTCTTAGACCAAGCATAGTTTTCTTTTCATTTGGTATTTCTATACCTATGAATGGTTTGCCAGGTATAGGAGCCTCTATGTACATATTTGTCGCAGAGAGAGCCATTTGAAGATTATCTTTTAAGCTTAAAATCTTTCTGACATTTACTCCTTGAGCTGGCTTAAGAGTAAATTGAGTTACTGAAGGTCCTACAGTGACCTCTCCCATCTCTACAGGGATATTGAATTGATCTAGAACTTTTTGTATCACATTCATCTTAAATTTAGAGTCTCCTGCAGAAGATTTACCAGAGTCAAAATTCAAAAGCGCCATATCAGGTGGAACAAAGTCTCCTTCCAGGACGACAGGCTTAGACTCTTCTTCTATACTTTTCTTTCTCTCTTCTTCAGATTTTGCTTTTGCTTTGTCTAGCTCTTTTTCTTCTATTTGTATCTTCGCCACGCTACTGATATCTTCCTTCACAGAATCACCAACAACCATTTCTTCATTTTTTGTCAGCATACCCATGAGCTCTCTATGGAGAGAATCATTTTTATTTTGATTTTCTTCTTCAAAAGCTATGGAGTTTTGATTTAGAGAGTATACGGAAGATGTAGCTATAATCTTTTTAGATTTTCTAAATAGAGATCTAAAGAAAGAGAGTACTAGATTCAAAAATCCTTTACCGGCTCTACCAGATTTTCTTAAAAGAGTCGAATTAAGTCTTTTTAGTTTTTCTCCTTGGGATTCATTTAGCTTCGGCCTATCTTCATATATGAATATAAAAGCTATAAGACCAGCGGCGAGAGATATTATGCTTGGCAAAATTTTGCCAAAATTATTTTCTAGAAAAGTCTCTAGATGACCACCGACAAATCCAGGATTATCAATCCCAATAGAAGCAGTGAAAGAAGTCAGAGCAAAAAGCATGAGCAGAAAAGAAAGTACAGAAAGATAATTAACTTTTCTATTCTTATCGGTCCACAAGAAATAGCCAAGTATAAAAAATACTAAAAAGAAAATATAAGAGCACCAACCAAAAATAAAAGAAAGAATCTTAAATACAAAAATACCGACTTTGCCCCCATTGCCTATAGAAGATAAAAGCACGAAAGTGCCAGCAACAAAAAATAGTACAGCCAAAATGCTATCTTTCACTTTAGTGTTTTTATTAGGAGAAAGAATTTTATTTTCTAGTCCTTTATCACTTATATTTATTTCCTTTTTTTCCAATTCTAAATTATTCATAAAATAATACTTGCTTTAACAAGTCTTCTTAATAAAATTATATCATGTGGAAAACTCATTTTTTATAAAATAAGACAAACACTTAATCTACACACAAAAAGATCTATAAAAGACAAAAGGTATAAAGCTGTAAACGACATTAAGTAGATATAGATAATTAAATGTCGTTTAGCCTAAAAGACATTAGTATTATTTCTGAATCTAACATAAGTTGTTAAATATTTACTAAACGACAACTAATTATATTCTAGACTTTATATATTAATAAAAGACAAAGTATAAACGACGGCATTATTTCCTAAAATGATTTGACTTGCTATTTTATTAAAAAAGGTATAGTATTTTATAATTAATAAGTATATCTAAGTCATAATAAATTTTATGGATAAGAATAATGAGATGCAAATTAATTATAATTTGTTGATGGCAAAAAAGACAGAAAAGATAGTTACGGCTATTTATCTTATATCTCAATTTTTACCAAAAGAAGAAAATCTTAAAAACGATTTACGCAAAGAAGGCGACTCTCTTCTAAAAGACATGTTTGCTTTAGGATTTTCCAGTGAAGAAAATGGACAAAGCCTTCTTCTTTATAAGAAATGTCTAGACACTACTTCTTTACTCATTTCTTTTCTTTATGTATCAAAAATATCAGGATTAATATCTCCTATGAATGTAGATATTGTAATAGAAAGTCTAAGAATGTTAGAGACTATATTAAATAGAAAGCAATTTTCTTTGAAAAAAGAAAATTTATTAATAAGTGAAGAAAATCATTTAGAATATATACTTTCTAATAAACCCTTTTTCCAGAAAGACAACTCAGATTCTAATACTTATCTGACATCTCTAGATGTGTTAACCGAAAGAAATCTTAATATTTTTACTCCTATAACAAAAAATAAAATAAATAATATAAAAGAAATAAAAGATGATGATAAACAAGAAGTAGAGAAGATCGATAATAATCTTTCTAATTATGAAGCAAAAGAAAAATTGGCAGAAAAAGAAGCAAAAGATTTCTATAAACGACACAATTATATAAACGACAAATTATTAAAATCCAAGTCAGTTAATAAAGAAATAAAAACAAAAAATACTCAAAATAAATCAGCTCAAAATAGAGATAGAAAAAGTAATAGAAGATTGCAGATACTAGCTATTTTTACCAAGGGAGTAGAAGTATCTATAAACGACATTTCTAAAAAAATAATAGGTTGCTCAATAAAAACTTTGCAAAGAGAATTAAATGATCTGGTCCTAGAAGGCAAAATTAATAAATTAGGTGATAAAAGATGGAGCAAATACACATTGGCTTAATATTTAACTCTCCCTAAATACTACATTGCATTTCGTATTTTTCCCCTCCCTAATATTAGGGAGGGGTTATGGGAGAGTTATTTTACTCTTAACATTCTTAACAAAAGACTTGTATTCTCAAGGCTTATTTTGAATAAAAATAATTTTTATGCTATATTATGAGCAGACGACCTGTTTTCTCTGGTGAGGGCGTCCTCTGGTATTTGAGATACAATTATAAGTAATTATAGGTATCACAAAAAGATCAGATTGATCGTTGACAATAGAATATAGGCACGGATTAGAAAAATTTATTAGTTAATTTATTAAATTAATATTAACCCTAATAAAGTGTTTATCTTCAATCGTAAACTCCTTTATCTTACGAAGAAGGAATTTAAAACAACGATTGATCTCGTCAGAAAGTAAATAAATTATTTTGCTTGTCGAAGCAAACAAAAAATATTTTATTCACTTAGATCTCTATAAGATCAAAATTATAAAATTATAAATTTTTATGAATTTCAGATTAAAGACAGCAGCAGTAGCTGCTATCTCAGCGGGCGTTCTTGCAGCTGCAACATTTGCAACTGCACAGACAACCACTTGCTTCCAATTCACACAGAATATGAAGCTAGGTAGCTCAGGAGCGCAAGTTCTTGAACTACAAAAAGTTCTTAATGCTAAAGGATTCACTGTTTCAACAACAGGAGTAGGATCAGCTGGCATGGAGACAACATACTTTGGTGCAAAGACCAAAGCAGCTGTTATCAAGTATCAAGCAGCAAACAATATCATCAATACTGGTAATGTTTATGCACTTACAAGAGCAGCACTTAACGCAAACTGTACTCCTACATCAGGAAATACAGGAAATACTAATACAGGTTCTCTATCAGTTGCTCTAGCATCTGTACAACCTTCAAATGTATTAGTAGCTGGCTCAGCAAGAGCAAAGGTAGCTGATCTAGTATTCTCAGGAAATGGATCAGTAGTATCTGTAAAGTTAATGAGAACAGGTGTATCAAACAATACAACTCTTTCAAACGTATATCTTTATGATGCGGCTACAGGAGTTAGATTAACTGATGCAGCTTCAGTTCTTACTGACGGTACAGTAACATTTAATAATGCAGCAGGAATCTTCTCAGTATCAGGATCAAAGACAGTATCTGTCTTAGCTGATATCGCTTCAGGAGTATCTGGACAATCAGTTGGAGTAAATCTAATTGGTTATACAGTATCAGGTAGCGCAGCAGCAGTAGTATCTGGCGTTAATGGTCCAGTTCTTCCAGTAGGAACAGCTGATCTAGCTACAGCATACTTTGGAACTACAACTCCTACAATCACTTCAATGAATTCAGGTACAACAGGAGCTACAATCTGGTCATCAGCACTTAATGTTGGTACTAGATCAGCTAACCTATCATCTGTATCATTCAAGATGATTGGATCAGCTCCAGTAGATTCACTAGCTAATGTAAAGCTATATGTAGATGGTGTTCAATTCGCTAATGCAGGAGCATTCGCAGCAAATGGATATATAACATTCTATTCAGCAACTCCTTTATCACTTACAACTGGTTCTCATACATTTGATGTGAGAGCTGATATTGTAAAGGGTTCAGCGAGATCATTCTATGTATCTCTTGAGAATGCTGGCGATATTGCTTTACAAGATTCACAACTTTACGGTGCTAATGTAACTGTAAAATATGGATCTACAGGTGGAAATACAATTTCAAACTTATCAGCTGGTACAATTAGTATCTCTGGTGGTTCTTTGACAATCTCACAGAACTCAGGATTTACTACTTCATCACTAGTTGGTGGTTCTACAAATCAGACTCTAGGATCATTCAAGTTCTACGCTTATGGTGAGGATATGAAAGTTCAACAACTTTCAATCACTGTAGCTTCAACTTCAGCTTTAACTCCAAATACAACAACAAAGTTAAATAATGTAACTGTTTATGTAAATGGTGGAGCTGTAACATCAGGAGTACAAGCAACTTTAGGTACTGCTTTCACAGTTAACCTAGGTTCTAATCTTGTTGTTCTAGCAGGTTCTTCAGCAATTGTTGAAGTAAGAGGTGATCTAGTAGACCAAGCTAATGCAAACGTAACAGCAGGTAGCGTTCAGGTTGCTCTTAATGCAGTATCAAATGGAGCACAAGGTATGTATTCATACAATCTTGTAAATGTTCCTTCTGCATCAGGACAGACTTTATCTGTAAACAGTGGTAACGTATCATACGGTGCTACATCAGGATTTACAGCAGCTAATATCTCAAAGAATCAGACTGGTGTTAAAGTAGCATCATTCTCACTTCAAGCAGGATCAGCTGAAGCTATTAATGTAACTAATATTGGTATTATTCTATCTGGATCTTCAACTCCAGCTACAGAATATACAAATCTTAAGATTACTGATGGTTCACAAACTGTTGTACCAGTTGCAGGAACAAATAATTTCTCAGTAAATTATGATGTCGCAGCAGGAACAACAAAGACTATCGAAGTATGGGTTGATACTCTTGAGATTGCAAATGGTAAGACTATCATTGCATCTTCAACTGTAACTTACAGAGGAAGAACTTCAAGCGTAACAAATACTGTATCAGCTACAGCTCCTACAATGACTGCAGCTAGCGTATCAGTAGCAACTCCTACACTAGTATCAGCTTCAACTCTTGGAGCAAGATATATGATCGGTGGAGCAACAGTTAATTCTGTAGCAACATACAATGTTGTATCAACAAATGGTTCAGCAACAATAAATGATCTTTCATTCACAGTTGCAGGAACAGGAGTTGAGTCTCTAACAATCAATGGTGTAACAGCTAATGTTATTGGCGGTACAGCTAATTTCTACGGTATTAATCTAGCAGTTCCAGCAGGAGCTTCAGGATTGAATTTCCCAGTAGCAGTTAAATACTCTGCAGTAACAGCAGCTAATCAAGGTGGAGTACCTTCAGCATCTGTAAGTACAACTACTCTTACAAGTATGAAGTACACAGCAGGAGGAGTTCAGACTACAATTACTCCTTCTGTAGCAGCAAATCCTATGACTTTAGTAGCTTCATTACCTACAGTAAAGAAGACTTCTACAGCTCAATCATTTGCTCCTGGTACTACAACCAATGTAAAGGTTGGAACACTTACAGTAGCAGCTGATGTAAAGGGCGATGTCTCAGTATTCTCACTTCCTTACTCAGTACCAGCATCTAGCGTTGTTGTTAAAGCAAATGGAACAGATGTAACTACATTATCTGGTGGTTCAGCAAGTGCAACAAGCACAAACTTCACAACTGGATACAGAATTGCAGCTGGAACAACTGTAACCTTCGATGTCTACGGAACAGTAGTAAATGGAGGAACAAGCTCATCTAACTACGACATTACTCTAGGCTCATCAGCACTATTCTTATGGTCTGATATAGTAGATGGAGTAACATCAGCTGGATCAGCTAAGACAGGTGCTCTTCTTACAACTTACAATAACTAATCCGTGCTTTATTCTATAAATATTTTTAGAATGTAAATTTTAAAAATATTTTGTGAAAAAATAGTTGATCTATTTTTGCGCAGGAAAGTTAAAAGTTGAAAGAAAAACAAAAACCCCCGACCGTGTCCTTCATAACGAAGTGACGAAGGAAGGGGGTTTTTGTATTGTCTAGACTATGATTTATTAGCTTCTTTTAATGAGTATTTTAAGATAATTTGACAAACATTATTATATTTTATAGACTAAAATAGTTAAAATTATTTGTTCACCTAAATTCTATAAAATGAAAAAAGTATATAGGTTCTTAATCGTACTGCTGACAGTAGCAGTATTGACCATTTCTATTTCTTATCTTTTCGAGAAGAAGTATGATAATGAAGAATTTGTCTTTTTCAGCTCCAATTTGGTACTTGATGTCTTGGGGCAGTTAGTAATTTTTCTCCTTCTTTTATTTTTTGGATTTCATAAGATGAAGACAAGAAAAGTATTTTTCCTCTTTTTATCCTTTGTGGTGTTGATGATATTAGTAGATGTGTTGTATTATCACTCTTTTAATATCAAATGGAGATTGACACTTGAAAGTGCAAGCATTTGGGTGTCTCCATTTTTGGGGATTCTATTGTTAAAGATCGTAAATAACTTTATGGATATGATGGAGGCTCATAAAGAGCTCCAAGCAATAAGAGAAGAAGAGTAAAAAAATCGTTAATCCTAGATTTTGCTTTAAAATATAGCAAAATCTGGGATTTTTTATTATAAAATAAAGGTTTTTATCTCATATTTTAATACTCACTTTATATAAACAGAAATTTTATTGAAATCGCTTGCATTTTTTTTATACTTATGATAAGATACGAGAACCTAAATATGTTGAATAAAAACAAAGAAAAATAAGCAGCTTCTAAAAAGTGTTTTTAGTAGCCGCTTAGAAGCGGTTTTTATTTTCCAAAGTCCTTCCTAGCTTTAGCGAAGAAGGAAAAAATTTAGGAATTTGTAAGTTATTTGTCAATAGAATCCTGTAGCACTACAAATTTGATATCCCAATATCTGGGGTCTTTTCAAGTAGTGTATATAGATTAAATAAAGGTAAAAAATATACTGTATAAAAATAAATATATCTGGAAGGCAGCGGTGCCGGAAGGATATAATGGTAAATATATTTCCTGATAGGAAATAAGAGCATAAGGTGGATGCCTTGGTTCAAGGAAGCGATGAAAGACGTGAT
>CAZNZR010000009.1:0-31385 GCA_964577655.1 uncultured Candidatus Saccharibacteria bacterium
AACACACCATCTCATTTCGAACTGGATCGTGAAGACTTCACTCAGCGATGGTAGCGTCCGCGCAAGAGTAGCTTTTCGGGAGAACAGAGTACTTAAGATTAAAGTAATTTAAAATTATGTGCTCTATTCAAAAACACCTTGATTTATCAGGGTGTTTTTGATTTTTAAAATAGCTTGACAAACAATTTATTGGTGATATACTATTATATAGATAGCTATGACGCTGTGTTATAGCAAAATATTTCTTCTTTTTTATTTTATAAAAATGTCTACAACAGATACAAATGTAAGATTAAAGCCAGCCAAGGTTTTAAGTCTTAAAAAATCTTTGGATGGGAGACACGCAACCATTATTGTTGATGTTTTTGACGTTAAGGAACGGAAAGACAAAATTACTATTTTTAGTGGTTGCGAAATCCGTCCTGATGGGAGATTTTGCAAAGATATTTCCGGAAGAAATTTCGGTATAAAAGAATTAATTTTTTAAAAGTATAAAAGCCCCTTTATAAAGAAGGGGTTTTGCTTTATTTTTATAAATGTGTTATATTTACATTTGTAAACCAAAGAAGTGAGTGAGTCAGATATAAAGACTCTTAAACAAGATTTTACTTGCAAACTCACGGAGGTCGAACTATAAAAGCTTAACAGCTTTAGTGTTTACCTGAAATTCTCTCTTTGGTGAGAGGATTTTTGTTTATTAAATAAAAATAACCCTCCCAGAAAATTTTTATTAAAAAATTTTCTTCCTCTCCCTAATATTAGGGAGGGGTTAGGGGAGAGTTATAATAAAATATTATGGCATTAACTAAAAGTAAAAAAGAAGATTTAATCAAAAAGTATTCTGAGACCTTAGACAAAGCAAAGACTTTTGTTTATGTAAAATTCAAAGGTCTTACTGTAAAAGATACAGAAGCTTTAAGAAAAAAGCTTTATGCTGAAGGAATTTCTTATAATGTAGTTAAGAAGACCCTATGGGATAGAGCTCTTAATGAAAAGACTATTTCAGGTGATAAGCCAGTAGTAGGTGAAGAAATGGCCGTTATAGCCGGAGAAGATCTTTTAGCTGGGGCTCGAATTGCAAATGATTTTGCGAAGGAGCACAAGGGGATTTTTGCTATCTTAGGAGGTATTTTTGACGGAGTATTTAAAGATGAGAAGAGTATGATGGAAATTGCTACAATTCCATCTCGCGAAGTTCTTATTTCAAAGATCGCTTTTCTATTCAAATCTCCTATGCAAAGATTGGCGATTGGTATTAATGAAGTAGCAAAGAAGAAATAAAAAGCATTTTTCTGAAAACTAATTTTTTAGAATTTCTTAACCCTAAAGGGCTCCGACAAAATTCTAAAAAATTGTTTTCTAAAAAATTTTAATTATAAATTTAAAAAAATTATAAAACTATGGAAAAATATAAAGATTTGTTAGATAAAATTGACGGTATGTCAGTTCTTGAATTAAATGATTTAGTAAAAGCTATCGAAGAGAGATTTGGAGTATCAGCAGCAGCTGTAGCAGCAGCTCCAGCAGGAGGTGCAGCAGCAGGAGATGCTGAGGAAAAGACTTCATTCACTGTTCATCTAGATGCAGCAGGAGAAGGAAAAATCGCAGTTATGAAAGTAGTTAAAGAATCTCTTGGACTTGGTCTAAAAGAGGCTAAGGATCTAGTAGATGGAGCACCTGTAGAAGTCAAGAAAGATATGAAGAAGGATGATGCAGAAGCTCTAAAGAAGGCTCTAGAAGAGGCGGGAGCTACAGTATCTTTGAAGTAATAATTAAGTTTAATTAATAAAAACACTCTTATTTTTAAAGAGTGTTTTTATTTTTGCAGTTCTGTTTTAATTTAATAATTAATAGATAAAATCTATTAGAGATAATGCAATATTTGCTTTTAAAAGCTAATATGGTAGTATTCTAAGTATATATTAATTAATAAATACTTATATGGACTCACTTTCTAAGATTTTTCAATCAAATAACGGGGAAATAAGACTAAGGATACTTAGATTTTTCTTAGCTAATCAAGGAGATACATTTGATATAGACGACATAGTAGAGAAGACAAAAGTTAGAAAAAATAATCTAAGAAAAGAATTAACCTTTCTTTTTAATATAGGATTTTTAGAGAAATTTATAGATGGTAGAGGGTCTAGTTCTTTTAGGTTGGATAGTAATTTTGAATATACAGATACTCTTTTTAGTCTGGTTTTTGATTTTAAAAGTATAAATAAAAAGACTATATTAGATAAATTTAAAAAAATAGGCAGAATAAAGCTATTTTCTTTAACTGGGGTATTTACAGACGATCTTGATACAGAAGTGGATATTTTAGTAGTTGGTGACAATCTAAAACAAAAGGAAATCAATAGGGTAATCTCTGATCTTAATTCTATTTTTGCTTCTAAATTAAGGCTTTTAATAATGGATTTGGAAGAGTTTGATTATAGGAAAAAGATGTTTGATAGATTCTTACATATGGTATTAGACGGTAAAAGAATTACGCTTATTGATAAATTAGGTGACACTTTCTAGGTCTTCTTTTGTCTAAAGACTTTAATTTTGTGGATAAAAATTATACTACACTTTTTATAATGCTATAATTTAATAGTAAAGGCAAATTATCAAAATTAATTTTAAATTGTAAATAAAAATATGTTAGCACAATATATTAATGTTTTAGGACAAGAGCTAATAGATGTCTCTGTCAAAGTGGTTGGATTTTTACCTAATTTTATCATCGGTATAATTATACTTTTGGTTGGTTGGCTTTTTGGTCTCATTTTAGGGAGAGCTACGGTTCATGTTTTTGATATCTTGAAGATTAATCATTTATTTGGCAAGCTAGGATTTGCGCATATTTCTAGGAAGTCAGGTCACGATGTTTCAGTGGGCAACTTTTTCGGAGCTTTGGTAAAGTGGACTGTTATAGTAGCATTTACTCTTGCTGCCGCAAATATTTTCGGATTATTTTATGTATCTTCATTCTTGGTAGGAGTACTTGCTTATCTTCCTTCAGTTTTTGTGGCTGGATTTATACTAATAATAGCCAATATATTTGGTAATCTAGCAGAGAAAGTAATAGACGGATCAGTCCGTACAGCAGGTCTCCATGTATCTTTTGCTGGGACTTTAGCTAAATATGCGATAATAGTAACAGGTGTTCTAGCTGCGCTTAATCAGCTTAATATTGTCCCAGTATTTACTAATGCATTATTCATTGCGATAGTTGGAGCTTTAGCGTTAGCTTTTGGATTAGCTTTTGGCTTAGGCGGTAAAGATGCTGCAGCTAGAGCTATAGAAAGAATAGAAAGAGATTTTACAAAGAAATAAAAATAAATAATTTAAAATTAATTTAGAAATAGCGCCAAGGGCGCTATTTCTTTTTTACTATTTATGGTAAAATTTATTAGTATGAATACTACTTGGCGCTATAAAAGAAAATCTTTTATTATAATATTTTTATCTTTATTAATTTTAGGTATAGTAGCTTATAATGTTTATCCTTATTTTAATAGAGAGCCTTCTTGTTTTGATTTTAAGCAGAATGGAGGCGAGAGAGGTATTGATTGTGGTGGTAGTTGTGCTAAGATCTGCTCAAAAGACATTCTTCCTTTAGAGGTTAAATTTGCTCGAGCTATAGAGTCAGAGCCTGGACTTTTCGATCTGGTCGCATTGGTGGAAAACAAAAATAAAGATAAAAATATTGAAGGTAGTAAGATAGATTTCCTTTTTAAGATTTATGATAAATCAGGGCAATTAATAAAAAGTGTCCCTGGATCATCTTCTCTTCCTTTAGGTCAGACCTTTCCTATTATAGTTCAAAATATATATTTAGATTTTGCAGATTCTGGCAATTATATTTCTAAGATAATTTTAGATTTTGCTTCACAAGATTATGCTTGGATATCAGCTAACGAGGTCTATGCGAATTCATTTTTAAAAGCAGAAGATATTAATTTTTTAATTAATAAAAATAATATATCTCAGCTAGAAGTGACTTATAGAAATACTACCAAGGCAATATTTAGAGATGTCGGAGTCAGAGTCGTATTGTACGGAGAAGATGGTAATGCTATAGCCGTGAATGAATCTTTTATAAAAGAGGTAAAAGGTAGCGGAACAGGAGAAATAAGTTTTTCTTGGCGTCATATTTTACAGGTAGAGGATCCTAAAGTGGATGTATTTTTCTTGGTGACACCAGATACTTATATAAGATAAGATATAAAAAGATGAAAGAAGTAAGATCTATTTTAGATAAGATAAAAGATATATTTTTAAGTATTGATTGGGTTCTTTTTATTCTTATTTTTATAATCATGCTCATCGGTATATTGACTATGTCATCTTTTGAAGAAGGAGATAGCTTATTTTCTAGACAGCTTATCTTGATTAGTATTTCGCTTTTTTCTTTTATTTTATTTTCTTTTTTTGATTATAGGAATCTAAAGAATACATATCTCGTAGTCTCTCTTTATATCTTTTTTGTTATTTTACTCATTTTTATTTTTATAATAGGACATGTCTCTAAGGGCGGTAATCGCTGGTTCAATCTAGGATCTTTTTTTATCGGTCCTTCAGAGCCAATGAAGTTGATACTTATCATCCTTTTAGCAAAATTTTTTTCTAAGCGTCATGTGGCGATTGCAAACATTCGTAATATTTTAATATCTTTAATATATTTAGCTATTCCAGCAATTCTTGTTTTATTACAACCAGATCTCAGTACCGCTATAGTTCTAGGTCTTATATGGTTCGGTATGGTACTCGTATCTGGCTTATCAAAAAAACATTTAATTTTTTTTATAATATCTGCTTTGACAGCCTCTCTTTTATTATGGAATTTTTATTTTATGGATTATCAGAAAGATCGAATTATAACTTTTATTAATCCTACTCATGATATTAGAGGTACTGGTTGGAACGCTTATCAATCAGTTATAACTGTAGGATCTGGAGGGTTGCTTGGTAAGGGGGTCGGATATGGTACACAATCAAGACTAGGATTTCTACCAGAGCATGAGACGGATTTTATTTTTGCTTCATTTTTAGAAGAGTGGGGATTTATAGGGGCAATGTTTATTTTTATAGTTTATTCTATTTTAATTTTCTATATAGTAAGAAGAAGTGTCAATGCCAATTCTAATTTTGAGAGCTTATTTACTTTAGGGGTAGCGATATGGTTCGTCTCTCAACTCACGATGAATATTGGTATGAATATAGGACTTTTACCAGTGACTGGTATACCCCTTCCTCTCATGAGTCATGGAGGCTCTCATCTTATTACAGAGTGTATAGCGCTTGGTATTTGTGTGGGTATGAGTAGATATAGTAAAGCTGCCCATCCTTCTCGCTTTAAGAATGAATTTTTGGGATTGGAGTAATAATTCACCCCTGACCCCTTTCTAATATTAGAGAGGCGAAGAATACGAAATGAAATGGAGTATTTGGGGAGAGTTAATTTATATGATAAAATGCTAAGTATGGTATGCTTGAGATAATTAGAAAATATAAGGATAAATCACGACTTTTCATAAAAGAAAAATTTACCGAAGACGGTGCTGGATGGCTATTTTTACAGCAACTTATTATAGCACCGATGTCTTTAATCACTACAGTTTTGTTAGCTAGATTACTATCAATTTCCAATTATGGTTATTATAAATACATTCTTTCCGTCTACGCGATCATAGCCCTATTCAGTATAGACGGAATTCGTACTATAACGATAATGAATATTCAAAGAGGCGATAATTTCTTTTTTTTAGCATTTAAATATAGGAAATTTCTTCGCTGGATACCGTCTACGATTTCTCTATTGATTTCTATTTATTATTTTTCAAATCATAATTATTTTCTAGGTATTTTATTTTCTATTACCATTTTTTCTCATTTTATAGTAGATACCTACGATTTTTATCTGATAGGTCTCCAAGGAAAAGGTAAGTTCAAGTTAAACGCAATTCTTGCTATTGGTTATTATATATTTTCTTTTTTTCCTCCTATTCTCACAGCTTATTTTACCGATAATTTGTATTTGGTTTTTATTACAATGTACATCTGTCAAGGGGTATTTAGGATATTTGGTTTTTTTTATATCAAGAAAAAATTGTACTCAGACAGTAGAAGTGAAAATATTTTTATAGAAGAAAACAAGATTAAAAAATGGAAACAAGAAAGTATCTCTCTTTCTGTTAACAGTGCTTTAGTTAATGCTGGAGGTAGTCTTAGTAGCATTATAGTATTCAACAGACTAGGCTCAGAAAATAATGCGATCTATTCTTTAGCTTTAGCAATAGTCGACTTTGTAAGCGGTGTAATAATTAGCACTTTTTCTAAATCCATATTAGTTTTATCGAGAATGAGTCGGGACGGCTTTAATGATTCTGATAAGAAGAACTATATACGCTCTTTATTTAAAAAATACTTTTGGCTTGCACTCATGGCTACAATTTGTAGTATAATTTTGTTGCCTTGGATTTATAAATTTTTATTTGCTAAATATTTCTTTTCCTATAAATATGCAATAGTATATTCTTTTTCTCTATTAGCTTTAACTTTTGCTCCTGCTCTTTATTTTTTTACAGAGAAACGAAGATTTAAAATTATAAATACTATACAGACATTGATCTTATTATTGAATATAAGTTCTATATTTTTTGCTTCGATGTATTTTGGGGTCCTAGGAGCTATAGTCGTAACCATTAGTATCAAGTTTATTAGTAATATTATATATACATTAATGATATATTCTCATAAAACTGATTAATATGTTATATTGAAATAATTAACTAGAAAAGATATGGATTATAAAAACAAAGATATAGTTTATTATTCTAATTTGAGGACTAATGTGTTACCACTAATACCAGATAGTGAGAAGGTTTTAGAAATAGGTTGTGGTAATGGAGTTTTACTTGATTATTTGAAGAAAAATAATAAAGTAAAAGAGTCTTGGGGTGTAGAAATGAATTATCAAGAAAATTTGCCTAGTTTAGATAAATTTTTTTTAGGAAAGATAGAAGATAATATAGATAACATACCAAATGATTATTTTGACTGTATCATTTGTAATGATGTTCTAGAACACATTTTTGATCCATATACTTTATTAAAAGATTTGAAACTGAAATTAAAGAAAGATGGAGTTTTTATCGCCTCTATACCAAATGTTCGCCATTTATCCGTTATTATTAATCTTATTTTGAAGGGTGATTTTAGATACAGAGATGCTGGGATTATGGATTTTACACACGTCCGGTTTTTTACCAAGAAAAGTATGAGACAGATGTTTGAAGATGCTGGTTATAAAGTTGAGACGCAAAAAAGTATTAGTAGAGGCCTTGGTAAAGATAGATTAATAGAAAAATTAGCTTTATGCATTTTAAAGCCCTTTCTAGGGAAAGACATAGATGTAGTTCAGTATGGAATAGTTGCAAAAAATATTTAATAAAAGATAGATATGACAAGATCTATTAATTTACTTTTTACAATGAATAGAAATTATGTTATGCCGTGTATGGTAGCTTTGACGTCTATTTTCGAAAATGATAAAGACTCTTCATTTCAAGTGTTTCTTCTTCATTCCGGTATAACTGATTTTGAAATAAAAAAGATAAATGAATTGAGAGAAAAATACAACCACAATATAATAGAAAAGAAAGTTGAAGACAAGTATTTTTCTGGTGCAGATTACAAAAGATGGAGTAAAGAAACTTATTATAGATTACTGGTCAATGAGTATATTCCTAAAGACCTTGAAAGGATCTTATATTTGGATTGTGACATTATAGTTACAGATTCTCTTTTTAAATTTTATAATATCGATATGCAAGATAAATATATAGCCGCACCTATTTGGGAAAATACTATTAATCAAGGATCTCGCCTTGGTTTGCCAGAAGGGAGTATTTATTTTCCAGCAGGCTTTATTCTGTATAATTTGAAAAAAGTAAATGAAATTTTTAATTATGAGAATATAAAAAATATAATAAATAAAAATAAAGATAGATTAGTTTTCGCTGATATGGATCTTCTCAATCTGCTTTTATATGACAAAGTAAGACTTTTTAAAAAAGATTTTTATTATATAGGAGAAGATAAGGATTTTAAAGAGACGGTCCCTCCTTCCATCATTCATTATTCAGCTAGTAAGCCGTGGCACAATCTTATTAGAGGTAGATATGATGATATTTGGCTAAAGTATTTAAGATTATCTCCTTACGCTTTTCTTTATAAGCAAAAATATTCTTCTCTTAAGACAAAAATTTTAAGGAGTTGGTTAGTGAAATTTTTTGTTCGCACATTTTTTAGCACCAAAGTATTTAATACTTTAGATGAAATTTTACCTGTTAAGCTGCATGATTTTTTACGCAAGTTTTATAGAAAATATCTTAAATAAATATGAAATTACAACTAAAAAATGTTACTTTGGTTATCATAGATTGTATAAATTTAGAAAGAGCACAGATAGCTCTAGATATTTGTCAAAAATTCATAGATTTTGCAGATGTGAAATTATTAACTCATTTTAAAGCAGAAGATATTCGGATAGTAAATATAGGAAAGATAGATTCTGTAAAAAAATATTCTACTTTCTGTATTAAGGAATTAAACAATTATGTAGATACTGAATATTGCCTTTTGGTTCAATATGATGGATTTATTTTAAATCCAAACAATTGGTCTAATGATTTTCTTAATTATGATTATATAGGCTGTGCTGACATAAATAGGGAAGAGACATTAGTAGATAAAAATGATGATAGATTGGTAGGCAACGGAGGATTTTCGCTAAGAAGTAAAAAACTTTTAGAGGTATTACAGAAATCGGAAAACATAAAGACGGATACAGAATATGGCGAGGATTATATGATATCTTTTTTGTATAGAGATTTTTTGAAGGAAAACGGTATTAGTTTTGCCCAAAAGGATGTTGCGGATAGGTTTGCTACTAATACTTCAATATCTAAAACTCTTTCACAAAATATAACAAGCTTCGGTTTTCACGGTCTTTGTATAGATTTAATTTACTTTCTTAAAGTAAATCCAGAATTTAAAGTTATTAAAAAATATTTTGAAAAAGATTTATTTTTTCTTAAATTTATATATTATAAGACACATTTCTTTTTTATGAAAATTCCTTATTTTAATAGACTTTTTAAGTATCTACTTCTGCTAATAAAAAGAGCTTATTATAAATATTTTTATTAATGTTTTTAAATATAAATAAAATGTTATAATAGTTCAAAGCTAATTATGAAATTTAATAAAATTGTAATTTGGGGTCTTAGGAATAGATGGCATACTCACAGGTTTATTCATAAAGCTTTTTTTGAAAATGCTAAAAAACTAGGTTATAAAATCATATGGGTAGAAGATGAAAAATCTAATGCTAAAGTTATAGAAAAAGGCGATCTTGTTATTTTTTCTGAAGTAGTGGGTAAAATGGTTCCAGAAAAGATGAAAGCAGAGGATTATAACTTGCCAATTATTGATGGAGTATTTTATTGTCTTCATGGAGCTAAGAAGATTTTTTATGAAAAAATAAATCCAAAATATTTGCTTCATCTAGAAAAATATTTAAACGATTTTGAGCATTTAGAAGGTAATGAAAAATGGGACACTGTTGTTATTTATAATTCTATGCTCAATACCCTTTATCAGCCCTGGGGTACTGATCTATTAGATTATGAATTTAGGAAACCTGTTTTCAGGAAAAATAAATTCGTATTTTGGGTAGGTTCTGTTTGGAATAATAATGCTAATCAAGGTAATATTTCTACTATAGAAATTTTTAAAAAAATACTTTCTAAATATAATTTGAAGTTTATTAAATTAAGATTTATACCAGACTGGATGAATATATTTTTTACTCGTCTATCTAGAATTGCGCCGGCAATAGTTGGAGATTGGCAAAGAGAGCATGAATATCTACCTTGCAGAATGTTTAAGAACATATCTTATGGTCAAGTAGGTTTTTCCAATGTGCCTAAATTTAAAGATATTTTGGGAGAATATTGTATTGATGGTTCGTTTGAAGAAATGATAGAAAAAGTTTTACTCTTAAAAGAGTCTGAGTATAAGGAATTAGTATTAAGGCAACAAGAAATTATCAAAAAATATACCTATAAAAATGCTTTAGAAAATATTTTTAAAGGTTTTGATAAATTAGAACAAAAATATGCAAAATAATCTAACAGATAAAAAATTTTGGAGTGACGGCTATGATGAGAGTCAGGATTTGGTACCAGAAAAAATGTCCTATCCTATTGTGAAAGTGCTTTATAAAAATTTTAGTAAATTGAAAAATCAAAATAAAAGTATATTCGAGATAGGATGCTATCCTGGAAGATTTTTATATCATTTTGGTAAATTGGGTTTTGAGTTGAGTGGTGCGGACGAGATGGACTATTTGTATAAAATGACTAAATGGTTTCAGAAAAATAATTTTAAAGTAGGAGAATTTATAAAAGGAGATATATTTAATATGCCTATAACAAAAAAGTTTGACATAGTATTTTCTTCTGGTTTTATAGAGCATTTTACAAATACAGAAGAAATAATAGACACACATGTAAATCGAGTGGCTGATAATGGATATATATTTATTACCGCTCCGAATTTTGCAGGCTTTATTCAAAAGTTTCTACATTCTCATTTAGATAGTGAGAGTTTTAAACATCACCATCTTCCTGCTATGGATTACAGTAGATGGAGAAAATATTTAGAATCAAAAGGGTTTGAGGTTATAGATGGTGGCTATATTGGAGGGTTTGGTTTTTGGACTGCTAGTAAAAATATTTTTGTAAGGATTATTTCAAAGATCATAAGAGTCTTTTTTGCCTATAATTTTTGGCCAAATTCTAAAATATATTCTCCTGAGATATTTATAATAGCAAAAAAGAAATAAATATGGGAATAGAAATAAATGCTGTAAAAAGCTTTGAATTATTAAAAAATAAAAACATTAAAATAGACAATCTTGCTACTCTTGGTAGACAATTTTTGTATATTAAGCCAAAAAAGTTTATTAAATATATTGATAAAAATAGAAGGAAAAAATATTTAGATTTGAAATGGCTAGATAATGCAGATGGTTTTTTTAAGGTGTGTGGTGCCAAAAATATTGACTCTTTTGATTTTTCAGAATATGAAAATGCAAATCATATTTGGGACATGAATAAATCAATCATAGAAGAATATAAGAATAAATATGACCTTCTTTTTGATGGTGGCACCCTAGAACATATTTTTAATTTTCCTATTGCAATAAAAAATTGTATGGAAATGATTAAAGTCGGAGGTCATTTTTTATCAATAACATGTGCCAACAATTTTTCTGGACACGGCTTTTATCAATTTAGTCCAGAATTATTTTTTAGAATTTTTTCGAAAGAGAACGGATTTGAAAATACAGAAATATATATAAGTGAAAATAATATATGGTACAGAGTTTTAGATCCTAACAGCGTTAAAAGTAGAGTTTTGTTTAAAAATTCCCAGCAGACTTATATTATAATCTTTTCCAAAAAAACCAAGATTTGTGAGATATTTCAATCCTTCCCTTATCAGAGTGATTATGTAGATTTATGGAAAGGAACAGAGCATACCACTCATCGTCAGTTATTAAAAAAAATATTAGAAAAATTATCTTATTTATATAAGGAAATCTTTATTAAATATGATAAGAGATTTTTTAAAAGAATAAAATAAAAGTATGAAAAAAGTAGGGATTTTGTATATTTGCACAGGTGTTTACGAAATATTTTGGAAAGAATTTTATCTGTCTTCAGAAAAGTATTTTCTCAACAATATGAATTCAATTTCAGAGAAAGAGGTAGAAAAATATTATTTTGTATTTACTGATTCTTTGCACATATTTGCTGAAAATGAAAATAAAAATATAATAAAAATTCAACAAACAAATCTGGGGTGGCCAGACAATACTTTATTAAGATTCGACATGTTTTTAAGCCAAAAAGACAGATTATTAGAGATGGATTATATTTTCTTTTTTAACGCTAATTTGCTTTTCGTTGATAATATAAGTAGCTTAGAATTTTTGCCTGACAAGGAAAAAGGAGAAAATTTGCTAGCGACCTTACATCATGGTTTTTTTAATAAAAAAGTAGAAAAATTTACTTATGAAAAAAATCCTGAATCGGAAGCTTTTATAGATATAAAAAATGGTAAGAATTATTTTTCAGGAGCCTTGAATGGGGGAGCTCCACAATCTTTTTTAAAAGCGTGTGAAGAGATGAGTACAAAAGTACATAAAGATAAAGAAAAAAATATAATAGCAATATTTTGGGATGAATCACACTGGAATAAATATTTAATAGGGCGTAAAGACGTTAAAATTTTAGGCCCAGAATATATTTACCCAGAAAATTGGAATATCAAAATACATAATAAGAAAAAGATCTTATCTCGAGATAAAGACAAATATATTTCTATAGTTAATCTGAGACACGCAAATGTTTCATCTCTAAAAAAGATATTTATTTTAGTAAAAAGAAAGATAGGCAAATTTTTAAATAGATACGGAATAAGAAGATATTAATAAAATCTATAAAATTGTAGATAAAATCTTGCTTTATTATAAAGATCTTCTATATTTAGGATTTCAAATTTATCCTTATATTCTTTTTTAACAAAAAAAGCATTTACTCCAGAGAGGTCAGTTGCTATCAGCACATATCCTTTCTTTTCTGATAATTCTACAATTTGTTTCAGACCAGAACCAGAAAAAGGTGTAGGGAATCCAAAGTTTTCGTTTTCTTCATCTAAATAATCAGAGTCATAATTGAATCTAGGATTAGTTTCTATACACAATACTCTCGGTTCTAGTTCACAAGCTTTCCAGATATAATAATCGTTTCCATCGATATCTATGGACAAAAAATCTAAATCTTTTGGTATGTCTAATTCTTTTACTATGTTGTTAATATTTTTAGAAGATATAAATTTATCAGATAATTTTAATTTGTTAGAATCAATATATTTTTTAAAATTTCTTTTTAAAAAATTAATATTTTTTTTATTGCCATCTAGCCAAGCTCCGCTCCATCCATTAAGCAATAAATATATTGAATTATTTTCAAATTGTGTCCCTGCTCCAAACTCAAAGAAAGTCTTATTATTAGTTCCTATTCTCTTAAAAATCTCAGCTATTATCCCGTCTTCGCCGTGTTGAGAAAAAAATTTAGCCTCAAATCTATTTAATCCTTTAGAGTTGTGTATCAGATTAGTATAATGTTCTTCCAATATAGAATCTCGTATTGTTTTCATATCATATACTATCCTAAAGAAGCTTTTTATTTTTTGGTATAAATATTTAATAATTCTCATATATTTTATATTATATTGCAATAATACCATTTTTAATAGTTTTTTTAAAATTTCTTATTTTTGTTATAATATTAATATCATTTTTATGAAAGGTAAATTATTAACACTTTCTCCAGGCCCCGTCGGTGACCATTTGATGTTTTTGGAAGATGCTAGAAGATTTTATTTTTCAAATAACATTAGATCTATTATTTTAATAAAAAATAATTTTGATTTTTTGTTTGGTCTTTCAGAAGGGTATTTAGATTTTTGTAAGATCTATAATTTTAATTCTTTCAAAGGTTTTTTGGCTTTATTGCGATGGATTTTAAGCTCATTTTTTCTTAGGAATTATTTGATATATCATCTTCCTACACCTTATAAAAATTATTTAATTATCTTTGGAAATTTTCTACAGTATTTTACTAGAACAAGAGTGGTGTCATTTGTGTATAGTGGTATGAGTCGGTTTGTCCCACCAGGATTACATCTAAAAGGTGATATCAATCACAAGATGTATTTTGAAGAGACTGATGACGCTATGAAGAAAATAAAATTAAAAACTTTTGCTGTAAACAGCAAAGATTATTTTCCAAGATTTTTATTTAAAGTTAATCCTTATTTTAAAAAGGAAAATAATTTAGAGTTTAATTATGTAATTATCCACCCTACACCTTCTCATATAGAGAGAAGATTATCAGACGAAAAATGGAAGAAAGTGTTCAAGAATATTATTGATAGTTCTGACAGAAAGATTATTTTTACTGGAGCGAAGAAAGATAGTGAATATGTAGAGCATTTATGCCAATTCTTGCCTAAAGGCAGATACATAAATTTTACAGATAACAAGAGTCCTAAAAAATTAATAGATTTGTTTGATCATGCTGATGAATTGTTTATGGTTCATACAGGCCCTACACATTTAGCCAATCTAATGCATAAAAAGGTAACTATTTTTTGCCATCTTTGGCTTAAGCAGTTTGATTTTGCTTACAATAAAAATGCTGAAGTAATTATTCTAAGTAAGGTGTTAGATGTGCAAGAATTGCACAAGACGCAAGGGGTAAAGGTAAAATACAGACTTTAATTCTTTAAAATTCTTAAAAAAGATAAAAATCTTATCTTAATTCCTATCAATTTCATTTTTAGATTAAATTTCTTTGTTATCTGATCAGAATGTACTCTATAATTAAGTAAATATTCTTGAATGTTTTTACTTTTATATTTTGGCACAAGCCTTGTCCAGAGCTCGTAGTCTTCTATGTGTTTATAATTATGATAAAGATCTCCATTTTTGTCTTTTTCTTTTTCATAAATCTCTTTTTGAAACATTACGCTTGGATGTATAAAAGGATTACCTCTTATTAGATATAATTTTATTTTCTCCCAAGTCTTTGGAGGATAATTGAATTTTTCTTTTTTATAAAATCCATTTTCGTCTATAATATTTGCCCAAGTTCCGCTAATCTTCACTCTATTTTCTTCCATAAAAGCCACTTGCTTTTCTAATCTATTCTGAAGAGAGATATCATCACTATCCATGCGGGCTATATAGTCTCCATTACTTATTTTAAGCCCATTGTTTAAAGCTCCTATTATTCCTGTATTTTTCTGATCTATTATCTTTATTCTCTCATCTAGCTTCGTATATTCTTTTATTATTTTAAGAGAATTATCAGTAGATCCATCATTAATTATGATGAATTCAAAATCTCTAAAAGTCTGATTAATAATACTCTCTATGGAATCTTTTAGATATTTTTCACTATTATAAACTGGCATTATTATTGAAATTTTTGGTTTCATACTTTTATAACCCTGTTTTCCCCAACAATATTTTTACAGTTTTGATTATTAGTGAGAGATCCATTATTATAGATCTATGCTTTAGATAGTAAATATCATAAGAAAGCTTTATCTTAGTAGCGTCAGTAGCTATACCGAATTTTGGTACAGATTTCTGATCTTGATATATCTGAGCAAATCCTGAAAGCCCTGGCACCACAGTATGTCTTATACTGTAAAAAGGTATTTGATTGGTATATTCACGGACGAGAGTAGGGAATTCTGGTCTCGGGCCTATAAGAGAAAGTTCTCCTTTTATTATGTTTATTAGCTGTGGAAGCTCATCTATTCTTGTTTTTCTTATAAAGTCCCCAAATCTAGTTACTCTATTTCTTTCTTCTTTACTGGTTACATTTATATCTTTTTCTCTAATTTCTGTCATACTTCTGAATTTATAGATCTTAAATACCTTATTATTTTTACCTACTCTCTCAGCTGTGTAAAATATTTCTCCTCCATCTTGAATCTTTATTGCTAGATATACCACAGGATAAAAGACAAGCGAGATTATAAAGGCTGGGACTGAGACAGTAAGATCTAAAGTACGCTTCAATTTCTCATAAAATCTATTTTCTTTATTATATAGATTACTAAAGAACCAAGAGGCATCTATATTCTGAAGAGGTATCCTATCAAATACTTCTTCATACAGATCTGCAAAGTCTATGATATTTATTTTTTCTAGAAGTAACTCATAAAATAGTGATACATCATTTTTAATGTGAAGATGATGAATATTGATAGCTAGAGTATTGTAGCCATCCTTTTCTATTTTGTTTTTTATTTTTGTATAGATGTCGAGTGAGTGGTGATCTTTTAGATCTATAGAGTCTACCTTTTTTGCGTTTATAACTTTATTATTTTTTAATTCTTCTTCAAGCTCTTTAAGTTCTAGCCCCTCGGCTATAAGTAAAACTTTTATGTTTGATTTAGATTTTATTATTATCTTAGCGTATCTTCTCCAAAAGAATATTAGTAGGCTTGATATTAGTACATAGATTATAAGTACAGTCTTAGGAGCGATAGAGAAGAATGGTGTAGCGTAAAATATTATAGATCCTATAACAGCTGCCAATATTTGGCTCGACAAGACTCTTCCCGTTAATTCTTTATATATTTTGACTGTCATCTTGTCGTACAGACCATACATGTAGAATATTACTATACTCAATATGATGATTATCAGAAATGGAAAAAATACAGAATAAAAGTATTCACAATCTACCATCTCTAGATTTCTAAGAGATAAAGCTATATAAAGAGATAAAGAAAGTATTATAAGGTCAACAAATGCCACTATCACCCTTTTTGTATATTTGCTAAATATCATAAATATTTATATTATAATGATATTATACATTTAATTTCAATTTATGAAAATACTCTATCTAATAACAAAAAGTAATTGGGGAGGGGCTCAAAAATATGTTTTTGATTTAGCTTTAGCCATGAAAGACTCAGGTCATGATGTCGTTGTAGCTTTTGGAGGACAAGGAATACTATATGACAAGTTAAAGGCCGCAGATATAAGGACTATAAAGATAGAAGGCTTAGAGAGGGACGTAGATATATTACAAGAGTTAAAAGTATTTTTAAATCTCTATAAAATATTTAAAAAAGAAAATCCTCATATAGTTCATTTAAATAGTTCTAAGATAGGAGGTTCCGGATCTTTTATAGCTAGACTCTCAGGTATTAGTAAGATCGTCTTTACGGCTCATGGCTGGCCATTTCGCGAAGAGAGACCTCTGTGGCAAATTATTTTAATCAAGATATTGTCTTGGCTAACTATCTTATTTTCTCACAAGATTATATGTGTATCACAAAAAGATTTTGATGATGTAGCTAGTTGGCCTTTTTGTTATAAAAAATTAAAGGCTATACACAATGGTATCTTAATAAAAGAAAAGGTTGAGAGCTCGAGAGAGCAGGGTGAGGTCAAAATAGTCTCTATAGGAGAATTACACAAAAATAAAGGATTTGAATACGCTATTAGGGCTATTAATATTTTAAAAGATAAGATAAAAAATTTTAAATATACAATACTAACTTTTGGCGGAGAAGAAAAAGAGAAGCTAGAAAATTTGATTATAGATTTACATTTAGAAAAATTTATAGAAATATACTTTTTAAAAAAAGAAGAAAAAGCTAGCGATATGTTAGAAAATTATGATATTTATTTTATGCCAAGCGTCAAAGAGGGGCTTCCTTATGTTCTTCTTGAAGCAGGTCTGAACTCTCTACCTATTGTAGCTAGTGACACAGGCGGAATAAATGAGATAGTAGATAATTATCATAATGGCTTTCTTATAAAGCCAAAAGATATAAATGCTTTTGAGCTCGCTTTAGAAAAATTAATTTTAGATAAAGAGTTGAGATTGTCTTTTGGGATAAAATCTAGAGAAAAAGTAGCTTTGGGTTTTGATATACAAAAAATGATAGAGAAAACAAGAAATATTTATAAAAATTAATTATTTGCATTTATTTTTTATATATGGTAGGATATTATCGGTTTTTCATAGGATATTGGATTTAAAATTAGCCAGGGTTTCTACCCAGGCTTTTTTCTTTTGTTTTTAATGTATGATATAATTATTACTAATTACGGTTTCGTTTCTTTCTCGATTCCTTGTTGGTACAGCCCCTGTTTCCACAGGGGTTTTTTATTTGCATTTATTTTTATATATGTTATACTAGTAAGTGAATTTTCATAGGATAAGGTTTATGGCCGAGCCCCGTTTCTACGGGGCTTTATTTATTGTTGCAAATATATTTGAGGGTGTTATACTTAATATGTTACATAAGTAAGAATTAGAAAGTTTAATGGTGAAAAGTCTCCGTTTCTACGGAGGCTTTTTTGTTTTTATTTTTCGTGTTATTATTTTATATATTATAAGGGTCTATAGTTCAGTGGTAGAATAGCGGTCTCCAAAACCGTTGACCGAGGTTCGAATCCTCGTGGACCCGCCTTCGTCTCGCTATTTATATATGTTATTATTAAATTAATTAATAAGTATTCTAAAAAATATGGAAAATATAGAAAATAATAAAAAAATGAGTGAAGCTATTATAAGATGTGCTAATTGTAGCTATGAAGGTAATGCTAAAAAGAATCGAAGTCTTTGGGCGCAGATATTAGTATGGATTTCTTTTATATTTATACCTTTAATCACGATATTGTATTATTTAATAAATAAAAGATATTCTTGTCCAAAATGTAATTCCAAATTTATTGGAATTAAAAGTAAAAAAGGAGAATTTGTAGAGCAGAAAAATACTTTAATAAAAATCATCCTCTTCATAATAGCAATATTCATCGCTATAGGAGCAATGGGTATCATAGCTTCTATACTTTACGCTTCTATTTCCAATGCTAGAAGCGAAGTAGAAAATAAAGTAATTTCTATGCTAGATCAGTCTTCTAAAGTTTATATCTTAGATAATAAATCTTATATTGGATTTTGTAACGACTCTTCTGTAAAAGATATGTTTGGATTTATTTTGTCTAGAGCTGCAATAGAAAATCGATATATTTGTAATGAGAATAAAGATGCTTGGGCTATGTCTTTTTTACTTGACCAAAGTGAAGGCCACAATTTTTATTTCTGTATAGATAGTCAAGATGTGCTCACTGGAGTGATTATGGATAGAGATTTAACTCCTGGCGAGACAAAATGTGTAAGATAATTTAGGATATTTAGATGAATAATTTTTTCTGCTCACAATATAGAGATATAAAAGACGAAGGCTGGAAGCATCGCGGATGTACTATTTCTGCTCTTTGGATGGGATTAAAGATGTTGAAAGAAGATTTTAATCTTACGCCTGATGAATTATTAAAAGAAGCTATCTCTATAAAAGCCTATGCTGATGTTGGATTTTGGAAGCATGATAGTATAGCCATTCTAGCTCACAATCATGGAGTGGGGGCTTATAATGAAGAATTTAAGAGTAGGCCGTTTGGAATAGATACAGAATACAGCGAAAGTATTCTCGAATATGGGATAAATAAAATATTTAATTTTGTGAAAAACAAAGAAGGTGTAGTGATAGTCTCAGTCCCAAAAGCTTTTCAAGAAATAGATAAGCCACACTCTGTAATCATTCATGATGCTATAAATGTAGAAGGGAAAAGGTATTTTATTTATCATGATAGTGAAAAAGATAATGAAGAGTTAGGTATGAATCTGAGAGTAGATCTAGAGACTTTTAAAGAAAAATGGAGGAGACTCGGCATATTTTTAAATAAGATAAAAAAATAAAACCACCTTTATGGTGATTTGGTTAAGCTCGGGAGATATGCATTTCGCTCGATTATTGTGATATTGTCCGGACTCCACAATAAAAGATCTCCCAAGCATATATATGCTATCATATTAATAATAAAAAACAAATAATATAACAATATGTCATTTTTAGAAAATTTAAATTGGCGATATGCCGCAAAAAAGTTTGATATTAATAAAAAAGTAAGTGAAGAGAATTTACAAAAAATCCGCGACGCGATCCGTATGACTCCTACTAGCTTTGGAGCAGAAATGTTCTCAGTAGTAGAAGTCACAGATCTAGATATCAGAAATAAAATAAAAGAAGTGGCTTGGGGTCAGAGCCAGATTACTGATGGTGATAGAGTATTTGTATTTTGTGCTAGAAATGATGCTGAAGCTAGGATAGAAAATATGTTTACTACTATGAGTGGTGGAAATGAAGAAATAAGAAAGACAGTATTAGCAGAATATGAAGCGATGGTCAGAGGATCTATTCTTTCAAGAAGCGCAGATGAGATTATGAATTGGTCAGCGAGACAAGCATATATTGCTTTAGGATTCGCTCTAGCCGCCGCGGCAGAATTAAAAGTAGATTCTTGTCCAATGGAGGGATTTGATCCAAAAGCCGTAAAAGATATATTAGGTTTAGGAGATGAATTTCTTCCTGTAGTAATGCTCCCAGTAGGATATAGAGATGAAAATGATGAGCATCTTAAGAATCCAAAATTTAGATTTCCTGAGTCAGAAATAATTTCAAAGAAGTAATTTAAAGGAAATTAAAATAAAAAATCACTCTTTTGGGTGGTTTTTTCTTTTTTAATATAAAATGATATAATCCATAAAAACAAAAGCTATTATTTTATGACTATAAATGAAGTGCGAAAAAGATATTTAGAATTTATGCGGGAGAATGGACACGCCATAGTGAAGTCTAGCTCTCTTGTCCCTGAAAATGACCCTACAACTCTATTCACTGCAGCAGGAATGCAGCCAATGATAAATTATATTCTAGGAGATACTCATACAGCTGGGACACGCGTTGCTGATACACAAAAGTGTTTTCGTACTCAAGATATTGAAGAAGTCGGAGATAATAGACATACTACATTTTTTGAAATGCTTGGCAATTGGAGCTTTGGTGACTATTTTAAAAGAGAGCAGATAGCATGGATGTATAAATTTTTAACTGACAAAAATATTGGATTAGGACTTGAAAAAGACAGACTATATTTTTCTTGCTACGCTGGTAATGAAAAATTAGGCATACCAAAAGATAATGAAGCTAAAAATTTTTGGATTGAAAATGGTATAGATGAGAATCATATTTATTTTTATGATGAAAGTAAAAATTGGTGGAGTAGATCTGGCAAGCCAGAGAATATGCCAGTAGGTGAGCCAGGCGGGCCTGATTCTGAGATGTTTTTTGATTTTGATCCAGATGGAAGTAAGAAGATTCATGAGAATAGTAAATATGTAAATGAAAAATGTCATCCAAATTGTGATTGCGGTAGATTTGTCGAGATAGGCAATAGTGTATTCATTCAATATAAAAAGACCGAAAATGGATTAGAAGGGCTGACTCAAAAAAATGTAGACTTTGGAGGAGGACTTACTCGTATGGCTGCCGCCACACTTGATGATAATGATATTTTTAATTTAGATATATTTGAAGATGCAAAAAATATTTTAGAAAAGCTTTCTAAGAAGAAATATGCCGAGAGTGAAGAAAATAAATTTAATTTTAGAATTATTTTTGATCATATACATGCTGCGACATTCCTTATTGGCGATGGAGTATTGCCAGGAAATAAAGATCAAATGTATTTTGTGAGGAGGCTTATAAGGCGCGCAATAGTCGCGGGGCACAAGCTCGGAGTGCAAAATGCTAATTTTACAAAAAGTATAGCAAAGACTTTTATTGATAAATATAAAGAAGCAGAAGAATATCTAGGAGACAGTCTTTCAAAAAATAAAGATAAAATTTTAGAAGAGATAGATAAAGAAGAAAGTAAATTCAGGAAGACGCTGCATTATGGTATTAAAGAATTTGAAAAGATTTCTAATAAAAATATTTCTGGAGAAGAGGCTTTTGATCTTCTACAATCTTTCGGATTTCCTATAGAGCTTACACAGGAATTAGCTAAAGAGAAAAATATAAAAGTAGATATTGAAGGTTTTAATAAATTAAAAGAAGAACATGCAGAAAAGAGTAGGACTGCTAGTGAAGGAATGTTTAAGGGTGGTCTCGCTGATCAAGGAGAAATAACTACCGCACTCCACACGACATGTCACTTGATGCTCGCAGGTATGAGAAAGGTATTAGGTGACGATATATCTCAAGCTGGAAGCAATATCACTCCTGAGAGGCTAAGATTTGATTTTAAATTTGATAGAAAAGTAGAAGAAGATGAAATAAAAAAAATAGAAGAATATGTGAATAGCGCTATTAACAATGGCTTCATAGTAAATATAGACGAGATGCAAAAAGAAAAGGCGAAAGAGAGTGGAGTAACTGGTGCATTTTGGGAAAAGTATCCAGAAATTGTAAAAGTCTATACTATGAAAAGTGGAGAAGGAGAAATATATTCTCGCGAGCTCTGTGGGGGTCCACATGTAGAGAGAAGTGATGACTATCTAAAAGGAAAAACTTTTTCTATTAGTAAACAAGAAGCAGTATCAGCTGGAGTCAGAAGATTTAAAGGAGTATTACAATAATTCACCTTAAATTCATGTTAAAATATGTTTATACACATGAATCAGAATTATCTTAAAAAATATTTAGATATAAAAGTATTAGGTGATAAGACACGCCTTGAATACTGGAATGATGATACATTATCTCTAATACACGAATATGAAGTTGGCTTGAAGCATGTAGAGAAAGATCTGGTAAGTGAAATATCTCTTAGTAATTGGATTAGTGGAATTATTTATGCTCTTCATCAGATTGCTCTAAGAGATAGAGTACCAACTTTTATTTATCTCACTACAGAAAAGTATGGTTCTGCTTTTGAAAAAGTCCTAAAAAATAAAAATACTTATTCACAGTTTTTTCTTGAAAATGGAGAAAATGAAAAAGGCGTGCATGTTATAATAAAAAAAATAAGTTATGCAAATATAAACTCCCATTCAGGAAGTTTATCTATGCCAAAAGATCAAAAAGATAATTCCAAATCATATGAGAGATATACGAAGACCATATCGAAATTCAAAGTCTAAAGGCGATATAGCGCCCAGGGCAAAATCTATTCACAATAATCATAAGCCAGACAATAAGGACACGAAAGAAATTTCTAAAAAAGTAGAGTTGTTTGAAAAGAATTCCTATAAAGATTTAGAGGTAGGAAGAGACGGCTCTCCTCTAATGAGAGCGGCATCTCATTTTGATCTTAAAAATTATAAAGCGAGACCAATGACTAAGGAAGAGTTTGATGTTCTTAAAAGAGAGTCATTTTTTAATAATAGAAAAAGGGAGTTTAGCGAAGAGGCTATAAGCTCTTTTAGACACTCTAAAAGCAAAAAAAGAAGAGCCAAGAAGTTTTTTATTTTTACATTTATAATTTTACTTCTTGCTATTTTCTTCAGTTTTACATTTTTATTTAATTCAGCAGATATTGTAGTCAATCCAAAATGGAAAGATATAGAAATATCAGACACTTTTCTTATTTTTAAAGAAGATATATTAATAGATAATGCTTCTTCTTCTTTATCTAAGACAGTTCTTAAATCTGCGCCTAAAGAAGTTAATCAAAAGGCCACAGGAGAAATAATTATTTATAATAACTACTCTACTTCTCCTCAGATATTAATCAAAAATACTCGTTTTCAGACCAAAGACGGTAAGATTTTTAGGATAAGCGATAGTGTGACGGTGCCCGGTAAGAATGACAATACTCCTGGATCAATAAAAGTCAGAGTCTCTGCAGATACTTTTGGTTCTGCTTATAATATAGGACCGGCAGATTTCACTATTCCAGGATTTAAAGGTTCTCCAAGATATGCAGGATTTTATGCCAAATCGACTTCTAGTATGACAGGAGGTATGTCTGGAACAGTACAAACTGTCTCTCAAGACGATATAGTTATCGCCAATAGAGATTTAAAAGTAGACTTGAATACTACTCTATTAGAAAAAGCAAAAGATTTTTCTCATGATGGGTATCTTAGTCTTTACAAAAATATAATAATCAATTATACTGACAATCAATCAGTTTTAATGTCTTCAGATCAGAATTCTTACGAATTAGTTGGGACTCTTAATTTGATCTCTATTAAAAAAGACATACTAGCTAAGATATTAGCTAAGCAAGTCTTAAAAGATAGTTATAATGAACTCGAAAGCTTAAGATTGGACGAGGCAGATAATCTAACATTTACTTTAGATCCTAATACTAATCTAGAAGATAATGTTATTAAGGTTTTGATTACTGGTAAGGCTAGACTAGTCTGGACTCATAACGAAGATAATCTTAAAAAATCTTTAATCAGCAAGAAAGGTTCTGAGTTTAGTGATGTGATTAAGAATTATAAATCTTCTATTATAAGTGCTACTTATAATATAAAGCCGTTTTGGAGTAGAACTTTTCCAGAGACCACTAAAAAGATTTCAATAAAAGAAGAATTAAAATAAATTAAATTATGAATAATAAAAAGAATAATAATCTAGAAGAAGATATAGATGATGGCTTAGAGGTAAAAGAAGGTAGAGTTATAGAAGCTCTTCCCGCAGCTCTTTTTAGGGTAAAATTTAATGATGGATCTAAAGATCTAATTTGCTTCCTCAAGGGTAAAATAAAAGTCTTTAAAATTAAGATTTTAGTAGGAGATAAAGTTTTGGTTGAGCTTGATCCATATGGAGGAAAAGGTAGAATAGTCAGAAGAATGTAATTGTAATCAAAAACAGTATATTTTCTTAAAGATTTGCATTTTTTAGAATTTTATAGTATACTCTTTTCTACAAACTACAAAAATTTAGTTTTTTATTTTTTACTTTTAACATGAAAGTCAAATCATCATTAAAAAAAATATGTGCGAGTTGTAAAATGATAAAGCGCGGAGGAACTCTTCGAGTGATTTGTTCTAATCCTAAACACAAACAAGCACAAGGCTAAATAATTTAAATATTAAAAATATGCGTATAGCAGGTATAACAATTCCAGAAAAGAAAAGATTAGAAGTAGCTCTTACTGCTGTATACGGTATTGGTAGACCTCGAGCAAAGATGATTTTAAATAAGCTCGGTATAGATATTGGTAAGAAAGTGGAAGAATTAACTCAAGACGAAGAAAAAGATATTAGAAAAGAAGTGGAACTTTTTAAGATTGAAGGAGATCTTCGAAGAGATGCACAATTAAATATTAAGAGACTTAAAGATATAAAAGCGTATAGAGGCATAAGACATCTTAAGCATTTACCAGTTAGAGGACAAAGAACCAAAACTAACAATCGTACTGTAAGGGGAAACACAAGAAAGACTATGGGATCTGGTAAGAGAAAGGTTGAGAAAACATAAAATTAATTATTAATATAAAATTATGGGAAAGAAACGCGTAGTAAAACAAGTAGGAGCAGGATTAGATAACGCTTTAAAAGCGAGAAGTCTTTCCAAAGCTCTTAAAAGAAAAATTTCAGAAGGTATATTATATGTAGAATCTACATATAATAATACAAAATTAACTCTTACAGATAAGAGTGGAAATGTGATGGCATGGTCTACTTCAGGATCTTTAGGATTCAAAGGAGCAAAGAAAGGAACACCTTTTGCAGCTGGTAAAATAGCAGAAGTCCTAGGTGAAAAAGCATCACAAGCAGGCATTAAGGAAGTCCGAATTATAGTAAAAGGAGTTGGGTCTGGAAGAGAGGCTGCGATAAGAAGCTTTGCTGCTTTTGGTATAGAAATTAACTCAATAGAAGATCAGACCCCAGTTCCTCATAATGGACCAAAGCCAAAGAAGCCAAGAAGAATTTAATAATTAATTGCTTATAAAAATATGATGGATAAAAAATGTAAAATTTGTAGAAGGGCAGGAGAGAAACTCTTTTTGAGAGGAGAGAGATGTTTTAGTGCTAAATGTGCCATGAATACTAGAGCTTATCCTCCAGGAAAATTAGATTCTGAAAAGAAACACAAATCTCCTGTTTCGGAATATGGACAACAAATGAAAGAGAAGCAAAAGATTAAAAATATTTATGGTATATCTGAAAAGCAGTTTGTGTCTTATGTGAAGAATTCTGAGAAGAATGTTAAAAATACAAAAATCGCTCCTACTCTTGCTATTTATTTAGCTTTAGAATCTAGATTAGATAATGTAGTATTCAGAATGGGACTTGCAAAGAGTAGGGCTCTAGCTAGACAAATAGTTTCTCATGGGCATATTTTAGTAAATGGTAAGAAGATAAATATTCCTTCTCATAAAGTGAGAGTAGAAGATATAATTGCTATCAGGGAAGGCTCAAAAGTAAATAAATTATTTAGCGATCTAGCAAACAAATTAAAAGATTTCAATGCGCCTAGCTGGATTTCTCTTGATATAGCTAAAGGAGAAGCTAAAATAAATTCTCTTCCAAAAGAAGTCGAAGCCGGATTTGATTTTGCTAAAGTTCTAGAGTTTTATAACAAATAATAAATAAAATCAAGCCTACGAAAGTAGGCTTGATTTTTATACATATTTTGTGTTATAATCTTTTTGTAAAAGTTAGAGGTTTTTATTTTACTTAATTTTATTAATATTAAGAACAATAGGTCAGAAAAATAATAAAATATATGCATTCACAAAATATAAATTTACCATCCAAGCCAAAAATTATTAAAGAAGAAGGTAATAAAGGCATTTATGAGATAGACGGTCTTTATCCTGGATACGGATATACACTTGGGAATTCTTTACGAAGAATTATAATTTCATCTATTTCAGGGGCCGCTATTACTTCTTTATCTATAGATGGTGTTCAACATGAATTTTCAACTATAGATGGTGTCAAGGAAGATGTAATTTCTATTATTCTAAATTTAAAGAATATAAATTTTACTCTTCACTCTGATGAGGCACAAAAGATTTCAATAAAAGTAAAAGGTCCTAAAGTGGTTACAGCTGAGGATATAGAATGTCCTTCTTCTGTTGAAATAGTTAATAAAGATACCTATATCTGTGAGATTACAGGAAAGACATCTTTTAATATGGAGATGACAGTTGAGAAAGGTATCGGATACATTTCTAAAGAGCAAGTTGAAAAAGAGAGGACAGCGATAGGTTCTATTTCTTTAGACGCGGCTTTTACTCCGGTAAAGAGAGCAAGTTACGAAGTGGAAAATATGCGTGTTGGAGATAGAACTGATCATAATAGACTTAGATTATTTATAGAGACAGACGGTACTGTACCTCCAAAAGAAGTTTTAGAATATTCTATCTCAATAATGATAACCCAGCTACAAGCCATAGTAGGCTTTAAAGAAACATTAAAGCAAGATGAGGAAATGTTATCTGACGGTACAGTAGAAGAAAAGATAGACATAGATCAATCTCCTTTAAAGGTAAAGATAGAAGAACTTCAATTTTCTACTAGGACTGAAAATGCTCTATTAGCTGGTGGTATAAAGACATTGTCTGGTCTTTTAAAGAAATCAGAATCTGATCTTAAAGCTTTAGGGGGATTAGGCGATAAAGCTATAGAAGAGATAAAAGAATTATTAGATGGTAAAGGTCTTGCTCTTAAAAAGGAAAAGTTGAAATAATTTGCAAAAATTTCCAAAAAAGTGTATAAATTATAAATAAAATCATGAAGCATCATAAAAATTTTAGAAAATTCGGACGAGAAAAAAATGAAAGAAAGTCTTTTATCAAAGGCCTTGCGATTAATTTGATCCGTCATGAGAAAATAGAGACTACTTTAGCTAGAGCTAAAGAGATCAAGCCTTTTGTAGAAAGATTGGTCACCTTAGGTAAGGAAGACACAGTTTCTAGAAGAAGGTTAGTATCAGGAAGAATTTTAAATCAAGAAGCAGAAACCAAAAAAATATTTGTCACTCTTTCTCCTAAATATAAAGATGTGAATGGGGGATATTTGAGAATTATTAAGTTAGGTCAAAGAATAGGAGACGGTTCTCCAATGGCTATAATAGAATTTGTATAAAAATATGATTAATAATATTAAAAAAGAATATACTATTGATGCATCTGGTAAATCTCTCGGAAGATTAGCAACTGAGGTAGCTGCTATTTTAAATGCAAAAAATAGCACTAGTTTTGTAAAGAATAAAGTAGCTGAGATAAAAGTGTTAGTCATTAATGCTTCCAAAGTAAAATTAACTGGTAATAAAATTAAAGAAAGTCTTCACAAAACTTATTCAGGATATCCAGGAGGACAAAAAGTGAAGATGTTAGAAATGGTGGTAGAAAAGAAAGGCTTTAAAGAAGTTATTAGGCATGCAGTAGAAGGAATGCTTCCAAAAAATAAATTACAAGACAAAAGAATGAAAAATCTAGTAATAGAAGAGTAATATTATATTAATAAATTTATGAATAAAGATAAATATATAGAGACAATAGGAAGAAGAAAGACAGCTACAGCGAGAGTTAGATTGGTCCCATCTAGCAAAGGGTCTTTCACTGTAAATGAGAAAGATGTTCATGATTATTTTCAGACATCTGAGCTACTTTCTATAGTTAATTCAGCTTTTTCTAAGACAGAGATTCCTAATAAATATCATATTACTGTTAAAGTTTCTGGGTCTGGTATTCATTCTCAAGCAGAAGCAGTTCGTCACGGTATTACTCGTGCCCTAGTAAAAGAAGACGAAGCTCTTAGAAGCCAATTAAAGAAATTAGGATTCTTAAAAAGAGATCCTAGAAGTAAAGAAAGAAAGAAATTCGGTCTCAAAAAAGCTCGCAAAGGCCCAACATGGTCAAAGAGATAACAAATATCTATCAAACAAAAATCCAGATAATATCTGGGTTTTTGTTTTTTGTGAAGTAATATGTTATATTATTTTCTGTTAGCACTTTTTATTAATATAAATTTAATAGTATGGGAACATTTTTTATTATCATACTTTTTATTTTTATTGGTGGAGCTTTACTTTCTAATCAAGAAAATAAAGAGTTTGCAAAGAATAAAAAAATAATTATGGATGCTGGCTGGCCAGAAGATGTAGCAGAAGTCGGTGCTATGGATGCTTTACTTCCATAGTTAAAATAGTTATTTTTAAGCTGTCCTAAAAATAAAGGATAGCTTTTTCTTTTTTTGAAAATTTTACTAATTTATGATATTATTTAATCAACACTAACGGTTGCTATTACTTATAATTCAGAAAAGATTTGATTAATTAGTGTTTTGTTATTTATACAAATATAATTGTAATTATGAAAGACAAAAATCTTGAAAATGAAAATTTAGAAGACCTAGAGAGAAATGAAGATTTAACTTCTAAAGGTGAGGATTTTGCTGACGATGATGTAGTTTTTGAAGAATTGAATGCAGAAGGAGAAGTTATGAGTGAAAGAGAGAAAAATAAAAGTGACAAAAATAAATTAAAAGAAAAATTTGAAGAAAAGGTAGAGAGACTCTCAAAAGAGAGAGATGAATATCTGAGAGGCTGGCAGAGAATTCAGGCTGATTATAAAAATCGTGAGCGTGAGATAGATGAATACAAGAAAGATATTGTAAAATTCGCAAATGGTAATCTTGTAAAAGATATACTTCCAGTTCTTGATGGATATGATATGGCTCGCAGTAATAGAGATATGTGGGAGTCAGTTGATCCTAATTGGAGAATGGGAGTAGAGTATCTATTCTCTCAATTATTAAAAGTACTTGAAAATAATGGTGTAGAAGTATTTGGTGCAGAAGGTGATATGTACAATCCTACTCTACATGAAGCGGTAGAGATCGTCAATTTATCTCTTGAAGAAAAAGATCCGACTTCGCATGAAGCTTTGTCGGGACACAGTAAAAATGATAAAATAATTAGTGTCTTACAGAAAGGATATAAGATGGGCGATAAGGTGCTGAGACCAGCGAGAGTAAAGGTTGGACATTATGAAAATTAATTAAAAGTGTATTTAAAAAATTAAAATAAAACATATGAGTAAAATTATTGGTATAGACTTAGGAACAACAAATTCAGCAGTAGCTATTATAGAGGGAGGACATCCAAAAATAATTGAAAATGTAGAAGGCTATAGAACTACTCCTTCTGTAGTTTCTTTTTCAAAGAATGGAGAAAAATCAGTAGGTGTGACTGCAAAAAGACAATCAGTGATTAATCCAGAAAATACTATTTATGGTGTGAAGAGATACATGGGTCACTCATTCGCTGACAAAGAGGTACAGAATGATATTCCAAATGTTGCATATAAATTAAAAGAAGGTCCGAATGGATCAGTACTCGTCACTTTATCTGGAAAAGATTATAGACCAGAAGAAGTGTCAGCAATGATTCTTCAAAAGATAAAGAGTGATGTAGAGGCAAAGCTTGGAGAAAAAATAACAGAGGCAGTCATCACTGTTCCAGCATATTTTAATGATACACAGAGACAGGCTACAGTAGATGCTGGAAAGATTGCGGGACTAGAGGTAAAGAGAATTATTCCAGAGCCTACAGCCGCAGCTCTAGCTTATGGATTTAATTCTAACAGGAATGAAAAATTAGCGGTCTTTGATCTAGGAGGAGGAACATTTGATATTTCTATTCTTGAAGTTGGTGATGGAGTGGTAGAAGTAAAATCGGTAGATGGTGACTCTCATCTTGGGGGTCGTGATATTGATCAACAAATAATTAAATTCATTGCTGATAAATTTAAAGCCGAGACCGGTATTGATGTTACCAAAGATACTTTAGCATTACAGAGAATTGATGAAGCAGCAGAAAAAGCAAAGCATGAACTATCTACTCAATCAGAATCAGAAATATTCTTACCATTCCTCGCAGCATCGCAAGATGGTCCAAAGAATCTTCAGATGAAGCTCACTCGCGCTGAACTAGAGAATATTGCTCGTCCATTTATTGATAGAGCAATTGAGATTACAAAGCGTGCATTAGATAATTCCCCATTTAAAAAAGAAGAGATTCATGATGTGATATTGGTTGGAGGACAGACAAGAATGCCTATGGTGATAGAGGCGGTAAAAAATCTTTTTGGTAAAGATCCTAATAGATCAATCAATCCTGATGAAGTTGTAGCGCTTGGTGCAGCAGTACAAGCGGGAGTACTTCAAGGTGATGTCAAAGACGTACTACTACTAGACGTTATTCCACTTTCACTTGGTATTGAGACTATGGGCGGTGTCTCTACAAAGCTTGTAGAAAAAAATACTACAATCCCAACACAGAGATCACAGGTCTTCTCTACGGCAGCAGACAATCAGACAAGTGTAGAGATCCATATCGTCCAAGGTGAGAGACCAATGGCTGCTGATAATAAATCACTTGGAAGATTTATCCTTGATGGCATCCCTCCAGCTCCTCGTGGAGTTCCTCAAGTAGAAGTGTCATTCGACCTTGATGCGAACGGTATTCTTCAAGTAAAAGCAAAAGATAAGACTAGTGGCAAGGAGCAATCTATCAGAATAGAAGCGAGCTCCGGTCTTTCAAAAGAAGATATAGCAAAGATGCAGCAAGAAGCAGAAATGAATGCTGAAGCTGATAAAAAGAAAATGGAAGTAGCAGAGGTGAAAAATCTAGCAGATCAGATGATCCACACAGCTGAAAAGGCACTCAAAGATGCAGAAGGAAAAATCAGTGATGAAATCAAAAATGAAGTCACAGAAAAGAGAATTAATTTAACTTCAATCAAAAATAATCCAGATTCAACAAAAGAGCAAATCGAAAAAGCTACAGAAGAATTATCACAATCAATGATGAAGATCGGTGAAGCGATGAAGACAGCGAATGATCAAGCAGCAGGAAATTCAGAGAATAATCCTAATCCAGAAAATCCTTCACAAGAA
>CAZNZR010000010.1:0-27938 GCA_964577655.1 uncultured Candidatus Saccharibacteria bacterium
TGGGCGAGCTTCATCTTGATATTATAGTAGACAGAATGAAAAGAGAATTTAATGTCGAAGCTACAACTGGTAAGCCACAAGTCGCTTATAAAGAAACTATTAAAGGTTCTGCGGATGGAGAAGGTAAATATATAAAGCAGTCAGGAGGTCGCGGACAGTATGGTCATGTGAGATTGAAGATTAAGCCGATAGATTACACTATAAAAGATGAAGATCTCCCTAAGAATACAAAGAGATATGATCATTTTGAATTTGTAAATTCTATAAAAGGTGGAGCTATCCCTCAAGAATATATTCCTGCTGTAGAAAAGGGTCTAAGAGAGTCTATGGATAGAGGTACTCTTGCTGGATTTAAGATGGTAGATGTATCTTGTGAGATATATGATGGGTCATTTCACGAAGTAGACTCATCTGAAATAGCCTTCAAGCTTGCAGCTGGTATGGCTCTTCAAGATGCTGTATCTCGTGCGAAGCCAGTTATTCTTGAGCCTATCATGAAAGTAGAAGTTATTACACCAGACAAGTTTTACGGTGATATCACTGGTAATCTCTCAAGTAAAAGAGGGCAGATAGAAGGCATGGATGAGAGAGGAATGGATAAAGTAATTAGAGCAAAAGTTCCACTATCTGAGATGTTCGGATACATGACAAATCTTCGCTCTATGACAGAGGGGCGTGCATCATTTACAATGGAATTCTCACATTATGATGTAGTCCCTACAAATATTGCAAAAGAGATTCAAGATGCAAGAAAATAATTTTAATCTATTACTTCTATAAAAAAAACGAAGCGATTATCGCTTCGTTTTTATTTTACTTAAATGCTATAATTATAATTATGGAAGTAATAGCATCGGCAGCTTTACCATTTGGATTAGTTATTTTTTTTATTTTAGATTTGATAGCTATGGTTTTTGATATATTTGTTATTACTGGTCCGCTTGGAGTTTTTGTTAGTTTTCTTTCCACTCTCACATATATACTTTACACTTTTATGGTTTATGGGAAAATAAAAGGGACTTCTAAGCTTTTTGATTTTAAGAAGAATTTTAAGCAGAAAGCTTTTAAAAAGATTGGGAAAAAAGCCTTTAAGCTTATAGGTGGCTCAACTATTCCTTTTGTGAATGTCTGGGCGATTTGGGATGATTATAGAGAAGCAAAAAAAGAGGAAGAAGCGAAAAAGCAACAATTAAGAATAGAGATAGAAGAAAAGCAAGCAGAAAATAAAATGAGACAGCAAGAGATAGAAGAATATCAGAAAATAGAAAAAGGAGCTATAGAAAAAGAAAATGAAGAAGTCGAAAAAGCCTCTCAAAACTCTAAGGAGAATCAATATGAAGAAGAAAGGGTTAATCCTTGGATAGTTGGAAACAAAAGTAGAGGCAGAGATATTGCTAGGCGAGGCAAAACTATTCAAGAAGAAGTTTCTGGTATTAAGACAGGTATGAGTAGGGAGGATTATGATGAAGGTATAGTAGATTATAGTAAGAAAGAGACATATGATAAGCTAGTTCTAGAAAATGAAGAGAAGGGCAAAAAAGAAATGCGAGAAAGACAAGATATAGAAAGGACTAGATCAGCAAAGAAAAAGCAAGAAGAGACAGAAAAGAAAAATGCTTATGATAAAGAATTTATAAGAAGATTTGGATTAAGTGCTTATAGTAGAATGAATAGAGATAGGGAATCTAAAAATCCTAAAAAAGGAGATGAAGATGTAGATAAATATCGAGAAGCCGCTTAATTATTAATCTTAAATTATAAAAATAGCTAGATTTGACTCTTTTTTTCCAAAATGCTAATTTTGTATTAGTTAATTTTTTAAAAATGAAAAATTTTGCGATGTATTTGACGCACGATTTTCTTTCTTTTTTGATCGTTCCTATAATGCTATTTCTACTAGCATTTCTAATAAAGAGAAAAGATAAATTTGCAAAATGGATAAAAATTATTTTTATCTTTTTAATTAGTAAATTTTCTTTTTCTATATTATTTCTATATATAAGAGGGTATATAAGGTATAATAACTTCGAGTTATATCTAGTGATATATATCTTAGCTTTTATTTTAGGAATGTTGGCTAGAATCTTTAGAGAAGTCAAAAAAGAAAGAAAGTCTTAAAATCAATCTTATTAAAAAGGTTGATTTTTTCTTTCTTAACAAACAGATTTTACCTCTTGACATAAAAATTGTATTATGGTAGGCTAAGGGCATTATAAAGTATAAGTTGTGTGATTTAATTATTAATTTTAAAAGAAAAACTATGAAAAATATACTCAAAAAGATAATAGCTGTATATGTAATAATAGCTTCTTTAGCTATATTACTAAAGATCGGTGATGTATATGCGGAGCAAGTCGGAGATTTTCCAAACCAGCTCTGTACAAGACTTTCAGAAGATATGATATATGGATCGACTGATCAATCTGCTAGCGGGCAAGTTACTTCTTTGCAAAGATTTCTAGTAAATAGAGGATACTCTATCGGTTCTGATGCTTTTGGAGTATTTGGATATGGCACGCAAGACGCTGTCTCTAAATTCCAAACTAACAGCAATCTTATTCCGACAGGATTTGTAGGAGAAAATACTAGGACAGTAATACAAAATATTTCTTGCGGTACTACTCCTTATTCCAATCTACCTTCTACTGTGCAAGTATCTAATATTCCAAATAATGTTTGCGGAGTTAACACTGGTTGGACATGGAATGGTAGAGAGTGTGTGAGTCTTTGTGATATAAATCATCCTTGGGATCCTAATCAAAGTAAATGCTCTACTTTTGGAAATAGTAATTATACTTATTACACTCCTAATTCTACTAGTTGTGCTGGATATGGTCCAAATTATTTCTTCAACGGTAGATATTGTGTTACCTCTTCTAATATGAATTATTGTGGAGCAGATTCTCAATATACTTGGAATGGATCTTCTTGTGTAGAGAGATATACTACTCAATATTTGTGTACTACAAATGGGCAATATTATACTGATAAAAATCTTTGTCCTGCTAGTGTAGCAACTTCTTCTAATAATGCCTATGGATATAATGGCTTCGCAGGATATCAATATTCTTCATATGGAAGTACTTATACTAATACTACTCCAGTTAATACTAATACCACTTATACTTTCGTTCCGACTTATAGCACTTCTAACACTAATACATACACAGCTAATCCTACTACTTATTATTTAGGTAATAATACACCTTGCCAAGATTGGTATCCTTGCCAAAAAGAAAAGCCTGGAGTATCTATAACTCAGTATGTATATACATACACCACTACTAACTATCCCGGTTCTTCTTATTATAATTACAATTCTTATCCTAATTATAATTATCTAGGATCTACAGGAAGTCAGTATTATAATGATTATTTTAATTGCGATTATAATCAATATATCAATACTGGATATTATGATATCTATGGTATATATCATTATTAATTAATTTTTAAATTAAAATAAAAACTCTCTTATAGTATAAGAGAGTTTTTATTTTTTTAATGATATAATATTATTAATTCAAATACGAGCTATGTATCAATCTTTTTCTAGTAATCAAGAAGTATTAGCTAATTCGCAAAACGAAGCTCCCAAATTCTCTTCTCCAGAAGAAGAGATTAAGTATCTTCGTGAAGAGATTGCTAAGAGGCAAGAAGTTACCAAGAATTTTGGTGAGAGAATAAAAGAAGAAGATCATGCCAAGAGTGTCTTAAGAGAGCACTTTTCTCGCCCGTCAAACCTTGCCCTTTCTAATAATTTACAGATGGATAATTATGAAAAGAAAAAGCTTCTTAAAGATCTTTCTCCCAGAGAGACAGACGAGCAAGTATCTTCTTTGGTGGCTATCATGCTAGAAAAGGGTATACACAATACTCTATCTTTAGTAAAAGATTTACAAAATAAAGAAGTGGAGTCTGACTTTCACAGATTTTTAATTAATTATTTACTTTCTTCTCATGAAGAAAGAATAGAAAAAGATTTGAGTCGTAGTGAATGGAAAGCTCTTCATATGAAGCTCTACGAGATAGTCTTGCCAGAAAATAAAGAAAAAGGCGAAGCTAAGAATCCTCGTGAATTTATCGCTTTCATGGAGCAGTTTTATGCGAGTATGCTTGCTATCACAAGAGATGTTAATAACAAAGAAAATGATTATTATACTCTAGAGATAGCCAAGCCAAACAATTCGAATGAAGTTACATTTTATGTATCAGTGATGAACGAGATGGCAGATCTCTTTGAGAAGAGTCTTTTCGCTTTATTTCCAGATGTAATAGTCAGATATTCTAAGGATGATTATAATTTATTTTCTGAAAATGGATTTCCTTTGGCTGCTTTTGGTAGCGCTTTAAAGACTTCTGCTCTACCATTTAGAACTTATGACAAAATAGAAGGAGATCCGATATCTCTCATCATGTCTTCTTTTACTAAGTTACAAAAAGTGGGAGAAGCTGCCTCTGTGCAGATAGTTGTTAGACCTGCCGGAGAAGTATTTTTCAAAAAATACTCGAGTATGCTAGACGAGCTCCGTAAGGGAGTGACTCTTAAGAGAATATTAGACAGAGATTCTTTTATAAAAGATTTTATTCTTACAATGAAAGAGTCATCTAAGAGTAAAGAGGAGATAGAAAAAGATAAAGCTAAGCCAAAAAAGCTAGAAGACGAGAAAGCTTTAGAACATATAACTAAGAAAGTAGAATCTACTATATTAGATAGTAATCTGAGACTCATAGTAAACGCTTCGACTCTAGAGAGATCTAAAAGCATATTAAATGAGATGGCTTCTACTTTTCGTCAGTATTCAGAGGCGGACGGCAACTCGCTCCAATTCAAAATGCTAGAAGGTAAGAGGCTCAATGAAGAGATACATAATTTTATCTTTAGACTTTGGAATAGTGATGAAAGCTTGCCAATTAATTTTAAAGAATTGGCTACCTTTTTTCATTTCCCAAGTTATGTCAAAAATTTTAACCAGCTTAAAAAGACTGATTCGGCTTCTGCGCCCGCGCCTATGGATTTGCCACAGTCGGGATTATTTTTAGGGATTAATAATTTTAGGCATTTAACCACTAAAGTATTTTTGCCTGAAGCTGATAGATTGCGACATGTATATATAATAGGACAGACTGGTACAGGTAAATCCGTGATGTTGCGCAATATGATCTTACAAGATATTTATATGGGTAATGGATGTTGTTTTATAGATCCGCACGGTGAAGATCTTTTAAAGATAATGAGCAATATTCCAAAAGAAAGATGGGATGATGTCGTTTATTTTGATCCTGCTTCTACTGATTTTCCGTTTGGTCTTAATATGCTTGAATATGATAGGAGTAAGCCAGAGCAGAAGAGTTTTGTGATCAATGAATTATTTTCTATATTTAGAAAGCTGTTCGCTGAAAGCTCTCCAGAGAGTATGGGACCAGCCTTTGAGCAGTATTTTAGAAATAGTGCAGCACTTGTGATGGAGCATCCAGAATCCGGATGTACTTTATTAGACATATCCAGAGTCCTTTCAGATAAGGATTATCGAGACTATAAGCTGGCACATTCTAAAAATCCTCTTATCAATCAATTTTTTAAAAATGCTGAAGCTACAAGTGGAGAGCAGGGATTTGAAAATTATGTACCTTACATTACTAATAAATTTGATGTTTTCGTCCAAAATGAGATAATGCGTCCAATTATCGCTCAAGAAAGATCCTCTTTCAATATCGCAGATATTATGGATAATAAAAAAATTTTCTTAGTTAATCTTTCTAAAGGTAGACTGGGAGAATTAAATGCGAATCTTATAGGCCTGATACTGGTCGGAAAATTTTTAATGGCAGCCCTAGGAAGAGAAAATCCAGAAGAAAAGCCTCCATTTTATCTTTATCTAGATGAATTTCAAAATATTTCTACTCCTTCTATATCGGCGATTCTTTCTGAAGCTAGAAAATATAAATTATCTCTTAATCTCGCACATCAATTCCTTAAGCAGCTTCCAGAAAATATAAAAGGTGCTGTCTTTGGAAATGTTGGAAGCAAGATAGTATTTCGTATTTCAGAAGAAGATGCTAAATTTTTAGAAGCTAGTTTTGCTCCCACATTCACAGCGAGTGATATTATGAAAATTGAAAATTTTAATGCTTATGTAGCACTCCTTATAAATGGCTATCCACAAAAGCCATTTAATATAGTAGAGAAATATTTTCTAGATATGGATTCGTATTATGCACCTAAAGGCGATCCTGAGACGATAAGGATATTAAAAGAGATGTCTTATGAGAAGTATGGACGACCTAGATCAGAAGTAGAAGCAGAAATAATGAAGAAATTTAATTTTGAGTAACTATTTCCCTGCTCTTTCTACATATTCATGAGACTCAGTATTTACTATTATCTCATCACCTTCCTCTATAAATAAGGGGGCAGTGACTTGTGCTCCAGTCTCAAGAGTGACTAACTTACCACTACTATTTCCAGCAGTATTTCCTTTTACATTTGGAGGAGCCGATATTACTTTAAAAGACATTTTTATAGGGAGCTCGATACCTATTATACTTTCTTCATCGTCATCATTAGTAAATATCTTTGCATCTATTTCACTATTAGCTTTTAGAAATGATATCGCATCTCCTATTGTCTCACTAGAGATTATAAATCTTTTCGCAGGATCTTTTATTTCGCAAAACCAATTTTCTCCTTTATTTGTATAAAGATATTTGATAGATCTTTTTGAGATATCTGCTTCATCTACCATATCACTCGCGTGGAATGTGGCAGGTATGACTTTACCATTTATGAGATTGCGGAGCTTTACTTGATTTTGAGGCTTTCTTTGTTGGGTCCTCGCTACATGATATTCAAGTACTTCATAAGGAGCATCGTCATATATAATATATTTTCTTGGTTTTATTTCATTGTATTCAAGCTTTGCCATATTTTTAAAGTTTTATTTATTTTTCTGATTTTAGCATAAAAAACTATATATCTCAAGGCTTTTTAGCTATTAGCTTAAAATACTTGACAAATACTGTCAAATAAGCTATACTGTATATAGTTCTTTGTAATAAAGTAAACAAAAATTTTTCACTCATAAAATTCTAAGAAATGAAAAAGTTATTAATCCTTTTAGTTGGAGTCATAACTATGGCCTGCAACTGCAACAAACCTCCTGTCGATCCTCCAAAGGATACACAGGCACCGACATCACCTACTAATTTGGCGGGTGTGCCAACCACAACAACAATAGCATTATCCTGGAGTTCATCTTCAGATAATACCGGGGTTTTTGGTTATAAAGTCTTTAGAGGTGGTGTGCAGATTGCTACCACCAGTAGTACGACCTATATTGACAATGGGCTAACCCCCAATACTCAGTATAGCTACACAGTAAGTGCCTATGATGCAGCTGGAAATAATTCCAGCCAATCATCGGCACAGGTTGTTACTACTATGCCATTGCCAAGTCAAAACAGTAGCTGGTTCGCAGCGCCAGTAATCACTATCACTCCTTTAAATGGGATGATAGGGAATACTTGCTCAAATGAATTCACAATTCAGCTTAGCAACAATGCTGCAGTTGCAAAGACAGCGACATTCAGTATGAGTTTTGGTGCAAATGGCTCAGCAGTCAAAATGCTTCGCTATCAAGCAGCAACTGCACCTGATGGCACCGGTTGGACTGTGATACCAGCATCTTCTGGTACAGCCACATTTAGTGGTCTCACTTTGCAGCCAGGCACTACAACTCTTAGAGCAAGATTTGCTTTGAAAGAAGTGGTGGGTGTTGCCAATGGTTCAGCATTATCTATTTCTTTTTCATCTTTAAATGATGGTGAAGGAATGACAATGCCAGTTGGTGGCACATGGCAGGATCCAGTAGCTGCTGGGACAGTGGATGCGTTGACTCAAGCCACGAAGCTTAGTACTGAGTGGAATGGAGCAATGGCACAAAGTGCTCTTTTCGTGGGAGCGGGTGGTACAGCTACCGCATTAAACTATAATGTTGGTAATGTAAAAGTGTCTGGTCCTGGTAACGCTCGCGTTGCCTCGATCAAAGCCAAGAATCCTTATGGGAATTTGATAACTTTTGATAATGCGTCATGGCTTACGAATGTTGATGGTACTGGTTATGCAATTAACCAGAGCAATATCACATGGTCTTCTGATTATGTGAAAATTGTAATGCCTTCGCAAGCTATCATTAGCAACTCAGGATTTACTAATTTCTTTTTAAGGTGTAGTGTAAGCAACCCTGGCCCCGATTTTAACAGCGGGACGATCACCCCTGGTCTTTATGGATTAGAATTAAAATCCAAATATGATTTGGAAATTCTTAATTCAAATGGCCAAATGATTGACTTGTCTGATGTAACAGTTAGGCAGGGAGCCAATGTGGTACAAAACTGATTTCAAAAAATTATTGTTTAACTTTTTTAAACTAACTGCTCTCAAATATGAGGGCGGTTTTTTATTTTAAACCCCAAACATTCTCTTCTCTTTAATTTAATTAACCCCAAATATTCTCTTCTCTTTAATTTTATTCTCTCTATACAGCCCCTTTGTATGGGCATATTATTTATGTGTAAAATCTTTTCTTAAAGATAACTAAACCCATACAAAGGGGTTTGAGGAGTTTTTAATTTACATTAAATTTTATTCGGGGTTTGTATTTTTTAACCCCAGATTTTATATTTGTGTGAATACGACACTAGATACAGCCCCTTTGTCTGCCTTCGTTCAGCTTTCATTAAAACTTCAGCGAGACATAGTAAAGCTTCGGCAAGACAAGTAGGGGCATAACTTTTTTAATGTATAAAATTATATTCAAGAGAAATATAAACCCCTACAAATGGGTTTGTAGAGTTTTTGTTTTTTTATAGAGTGTTTGCTTCGGGGTTTGTATCTGGATTAGAAAAATTATTTTCTCTTGTTTTATATTTGTGAATAACTTTGAGAAATTGTCCAGATTAAAATGCTATAATTTAGATATAAATTAGTAGTATAACTTTTAAATTTTATTATGATTAAAAAATATTTTTTCTTTCTGTCTCTCGTTTTCTTTTTTACATTTCTCATGAGCGACAGATCTTTAGCTGTGTGGAATAAATATTGTGATCAATCCCAATATTCTTCTAATCAGACTTGTTCAGGATATGTAGTAGTAGCAAGTCATTTCACAGATGAGTTTGAAGTGCGCGGACAAGACGACCCAGGAGATTCCTTGACTTTTTTGGGTTCATTTTCTGACGACCCAAGTGGTAATTCTGTTAATTTGCTTGGTCCTGGAGTAAGTGTTGGGGTAGGCTCTACTGGATACGCCACTATAACTGCGACTCATCTATGGGCTCAGCAAACTCTTCCTCACACATATTCAGTTTCGACATCTGTGAGAGATCAAGATAATGCACAAAGTTCTCAGCCTGGAATTTATTCAGTTTATATTGACTACGCTCCGATAGTTTTGAATGCGGCGATAGGAATGGTGAGTATATCTCCAGGCGCTACTGTATCAAATGGAGATGTCGTCACTTTCACTTGCTCCAGTACTACTAATATGACTATCTCTCCTTCTCCTACATCTCCTACTACTTTTTCTGTAGTGAATACTGGTACTTATGAGTATACAGGGACTTTTACAAATAATGATACCGCGGCACATACTTATACTGTATCTTGCAGCAATATAGGAGGATCAGTGACTCAGCAAGACTTTACTTTCAATACAGGGACTAGCGGTATAACAGGTGATATACACATATCTAATGTGGTAGGATCTCCAAATACTCCTAGTACTCCTTTGACATTTAATTGGAATTCCGATGGTAATGCTTGTAGTCTTTATAATTATGATAGATCTATTAATTTTGGTTCCGCTTCTGGCTCTCCTGATCCTAATAGAGCTAGTGTCCCATGGTCACTAAATCTCTCAGCTGCTAATGCGCCTTCTACCAATGGGACTTTTAGATATTATGTGAAGTGTATAGACTCTGAATATCCAGTAAGACAAGCAGGACCATCACCTATAGAGACATTTAATGGAGTGACTAATGAAGCGTGGCTGGCTTATGATATGAATATCGGATGTCCTTCTGGACAGGAAGCAGATGTGAATGGGTATTGTCATGTGCCTTGCGGTGCAGGTCTTACTTGGAGTCCAACTTTATTGCAATGTATATCCTCAAATGGTTGTCCAGCGGGTCAGTATCCAATAAACGGAGTTTGCGGAACTTGTCCTATTAATCAGGTATATAATCCATCACTTGGAGCTTGTGTCCCTATGTCTACTAATGCAGCATCTTGCCAATTTACTGATACTACATTTAATACAGTAAAGATAGTGAATCAACCTTCTTGTCCCGCTGGTAGCACTTTAGGATTTCTAGTTGATTATACAAATGGGCCTTCTCAACCACTAGATCCTAATGGATTTACTTGGGAAAATACACAGTATCAATATAGATATACATGTAATAGTCAAAATCTAAAAATTATAAAAGCTTGTTCTCGTCCTTATACTCACTTTATAGTCTTCAATGTCTCAGCATCTTTTGTAAAGAAGAATTCTGCTATAGATTTAAGCTGGACGATAGAGGATCCAAATGATACATGTAAGATAGTCGCTACAGATATTAAGAACGGTAATGTAGTCCTTGATACCTCGACCGCTACCTCATCTGCTCTTTATACAAATCTCACAACTGGATCTATGTCGTCTTCACTTAGAAGTATATCTTCTGGTAGTTATAAGTCAGTTACCGGGTCTCTATTTAATATCAATTCTTCTCTAAGATTTGTGGCTAGCTGTATTAATCAGAGCGCTTATAATCCAGGGTATTATCAATTAGTTCGTGATGTATATGTCACAAATGAAAAGGAAAACTAATTAAATTTGACTTTTTTCTCTATTTTTGCTAATATTTCTCTATTAATAAATCTATTTTATTCTTTGCATATTTATATATGTTAAAGACTTGGATTTATTTTATTATCTGCCTTTATGGCAGGACAAGAAATTATTATGACAAGATCAGCAAAAAAAGGTCCATATGTAGACGAAAGAGTCCTCAAAAAGGTCTTAGGCAAGAAGCCTGAGGATACAGGAGTTATAAAGACTTGGATTCGCTCATGTGTAATATCTCCAGAAATGGTAGGATTTACTTTTGGCGTCTACAATGGAAAGTCTCATATAGAAGTGTTAGTCTCTGAAGAAATGGTGGGACATAAGCTAGGCGAATTTTCTCCTACTCGTAAATTTATAAGACACGGAGGAAAGATGCAAAAGGAAATAGATCAGAAGGCAAAGCAAGCAGAATTAGATGCTGCTAAGACTGCAAAAGCATCTGCTGATACAGCAAAAAAGAAATAAAATAAATCAATTATAAAAATAAAATAAAGGTTTCCAATCAATTATTTACAAATAATGAGGACAGGAAAATACCAAAAATAATTAATGTATGAAAGCAATACTATCAAATTATAGACAAGCACCAAGAAAGACCGCTCTTATCGCTGGGCTAATTCGTGGTAAATCTGTGAAAGAGGCCAGAAATATTCTTACTAAGCTTATTAAGAGGGGAGCTCTTCCTACTTTGAAACTTCTTAATTCAGCAGTGGCCAACGCCAAAGAAAATAATAAGATTGGTAATGTGGAGGATTACACTATCTCCACTTATGTAAATAAAGGAAAAGTTATAAAGAGATGGCGCCCTAGAGCTATGGGTCGAGCTTTTCCTATTCACAAGCATACAAGTAATATTGTGATAGAGCTAAAAGATAATAAAAATTAATAGTTAAAAATAATTTTATGACACACATAGTTAATCCATATTCACATAGATTAGGCATAGTACGAGGATGGAAATCTCGCTGGTTCGGTAATAAGAACAACTATGCTTCAAGTTTGAAAGGAGATATTTTACTCAGAAAATATTTAGACAAGAGATTGCGTGGTCTTTATGTAGCTCAAGTAGAGATAGAGAGAAGCCAAAAAGAATTCAAAGTGATTATTCACACATCAAGACCAGGTATGATTATTGGAAGAGGTGGAGACGGTATTGAGAAATTAAGAAAAGACATAGAGAAAGAAATGAAAAGAGTAAGTATTTCTCTTCCTGTGAATTTTAGATTAGATATAGCGGAAGTTGGAAGTCCAGAATCTTCTGCGGCTATAGTAGGACAGATGGTGGCAGAACAAATAGAAAAAAGAATTCCTTTTAGAAGAGTCTTAAAGACTACTATAGAGAAAGTCATGGCTAACAGGGATGTGCTCGGAGCAAGAATAGCTGTATCTGGAAGACTTGGTGGAGCTGAAATGGCCAGAAGAGAGCAGATCAGAAAAGGAGGTATTCCTCTTCAGACTTTAAGAGCAGATATTGATTTTGCAAAAGAAAAGGCTTATATGTCTTATGGCACAATAGGTATAAAAGTTTGGATTTATAGAGGTATGAAATATGAAAAAGATGCTCATCTGAAATCTTTTTCTAGCATTAATCAAGAATCAGTCAATAATAAAAAAGCTAATTTTTCTCAAGGCTTCAATAAAGCAAAGTAATTAATTAATAAAAAAATTTATGTTATTCCCAAAAAAAGTAAAACATCGCAAATGGCAATCTCAGAGATCTTCTCCAGTGAAGATGGCTCGCCCAGAAACAAAAGGCATTAATGTAAGCTTCGGCTCTTTTGGTCTCAAAGCAGAGACAGATAAGAGAATAACTAGTAATCAGATAGAGGCTGCTAGACGCGCCATGGTTCGTGAAGGTGGTAAGACAGCAAAATTCTGGATAAGAGTTTTCCCTGATAGACCTTTTACTCAAAAAGGAGCAGAAGTACCTATGGGTAAAGGAAAAGGTGATCCAAAGGGTTATTGTTTTGAAGTTAGACCTGGAAGAATAATATTTGAAATAGATGGTGTTCCTGAAGCTGTGGCACGAGAAGCTCTAAGAAAAGCTGGTACAAAGTTACCAGTTAAGACTAAAGTCGTAGCAAGAGTTTAATAACACTTGAAAAATAAAGAGAAATAGGTTAATATAATAAAAATTTATGAACAAACAAATCACAAATAAAAATAGAAAAAAAATCGATGGAGTCGTAGTGTCTGACAAGATGGATAAGACAGTTGTTGTTAATGCTCAGAGATTTGTTAAGCATAAAAAATACGGTAAGTATTATAAGATAGACAAGAAATACAAAGCTCACGATGAGAATAATGAGTACAAGGTTGGTGACAAAGTCACAATAGAAGAGACTAGCCCAATATCAAAAGATAAAAACTTTAAAGTTTTAAAAAAGAGAGATTAATAATTTTTAATTTATAAATATATGTTACAAGCAGGATCAAATGTAAAAATAACAGATAACACAGGAGCTAAGATGGGTCGCATTTTTAAAGTTCTTGGTGGTTCTAAAAGACGATACGCATCTATAGGAGATATGGTCGTACTTTCTATAAAAGTAGCTGATCCTAGAAAGCAGGTAAAAAAGAAAGATGTAGTATATGGTATAGTAGTGCGAACCTCCAAAGAATTTAGAAGAAAAGACGGATCCTATATTAGATTTGATGATAATGCTGTAGTCATTGTAGATAAAAATAAAAAAGAGCCAAAAGCAACTCGTGTATTTGGTCCTATCCCTAAAGAGATCTCTGACAATAAGAATGAGAATATAAAAAAGATTGCCACTATGGCCCCAGAAGTAATTTAAAAATATATGACAACAATAAAACATTGCAAAAAGGGAGACAAGGTACAGATTTTAACAGGAAAAGATAAAGGTAAAACTGGAGTAATTTCTCTTGTCTTACCAAAATCAAATAAAGTAGTAGTAGATGGAGTAAATATCTTAAAGCGCCACAGAAAAGCTAAGAAGCAAGGAGAAAAAGGGGTGATAGTAGAAGTGGCTTCTCCTATAGACGCTAGTAATGTAAAAAAGATTTAGCTATTTAATTTTATAATATAAAACATATGAAAGACACAAAAAAAATAGAATATAAAGTAAAAGGTCAAGTAGCTAAAGCTTTTGAATTGATGAAAAAAGATTTTCATTATAAAAATGCTTTACAAGCTCCAAGATTACAAAAGATCACTATATCTATAGCTACAGGTAGAGCAATGAAGCAAGACAAGAAAAGAAATGAATTTATCATTGGTAGACTTACTAAGATAGTAGGACAAAAAGCTGTAGAGAGACAGGCAAAGAAAGCGATAGCTTCTTACAAGACTAGGATAGGAGATAAGATCGGTGTCGTAGTTACTTTGCGAGGTCCTAGAATGTATGGTTTTCTAGAAAAGCTGCTTAATGTATCTCTTCCCCGTACAAAAGATTTTAGAGGTATAAGTAGATCATCAGTTGATGAGATGGGAAATATTACTTTTGGTATAAAAGAACATACTATCTTTCCAGAGATTCGTGATGAAGAGTTAAAGGATATTTTCGGTATGGCTATTACTATAACTACTACCGCTAAAAATAAAAAGGAAGCTGTAAAGTTTTTTGAGATTATAGGCCTCCCATTCAAGAACGATTAATTTTTGATTTTTAATAAAGTTAAAAAAGAAAAAAGACTCCAAGTCGGAGCCTTTTTGTTTTACAACTATTTTGTCTAGGCTATTTTTCTTTTTGAAAAGTCAGCCGCCGGCAAATAATTTTTTATTTTTCTTAATTTTTCTCTTAGTTTTTCTAAGAGTTTCGCTTTTGCGAAGAATGGGTCTTTACTCTTAGAGGACGCTATAACATCCCCATTTTCATTTTTTGCCTCCAAGACCATTTCCCCATTTTCAACCTTTTTTGAGATATGGATTTCTTTGCAGATTTTTTCTTCGCAAAATTTCTTTGCTATAGATTTTAAATCTACATCTAGGAAGCTCTCGATGTTTTTCACAATAAAACGCCTGTTTTTCATTAGAAAATTTTTTAGCGATTAAACAATATTTTTTACCACTATATTTATATCAAAATATAAGTATTATGTCAAATTTTCTTAAAAAAGAAAAAGCCTTGCTTTCGCAAGGCTCTATGCAGAGTAGGGATCAAAAAATATTTTATTATACAGCTCTTCTCAGAGTTTTCCTGAAAAATAATACCAACCTGTCTCTTTTTCGGTCCCTTTTAGGCCACTCGTCTTTTGCTTTTTCGAGTGCTGCAGCAACAGCCTCTTCCAACACTTCTCCAGTTCCTTTGTAGAAAAGGAGATTGCTGTAAGATGTTCTTATTCCAAATACAAATTTCCCATGTTTTTTGGGAAAATAGTGGGTCTCTACTTTCTTTTTAAATTTGTGCTGATGCTTTTCTTTGAATCTTTGCAGGTCTGCTAATACCTGATCTGACTCTGTAAATTTAGTTACATTTTCGTTTCTTTTAGAGATAATTCCTGCCTTCATTTGGTTTTGATTTTATATTTAAAGAATTTATTACCTTTTTCAATATAACAGAATATGTATTTTTAGTCAAATAAGCATATTTTTAAAGATTAGAAAATGATATAATCATATTTATGATACTTAATCTAGATACAGAAATATCAAAGATAAATAGACTATCCAAAGAGCATGCTGTAGCCTTGAAGAAGCTCAGACTTTTTACTGTTCTAGATATTTTATACTATTTTCCTGTCAGGTATGGAGATGAGAGAGAAAACAAAAACATCACCAATCTTCAAAAAGGAGGAAAAGTTATTCTCTTTGGAGAGATAAGATCTCTAAAGATAAAGAGGAGCTTTCATGGACATATACCGATGTGTGAAGGAAAATTGGTAGATGCGACTGGAAGTATAAAGCTTATTTGGTTCCACCAAGCTTATATAGCAAAAATGTATTCTGAAGGAGAATTTGTAAAAGTTAGCGGATTAGTACAGGAAAAAAATGGGATATTTTCTATACTGAATGCAAATATAGAAAGAGCGAGTAGAGATCATGTATTTTATGAGAACTCACTTTTCACAGAATCTGAAAGTAAAGAAAATAAAAATCATGCGACAGAGCTAATTCCTATTTATAAAGAAACAAAAGGTATCACTTCAAATTATATACGCACTCTGATTAAAAAGATCTTTTCATATAAAGAAATATTAGAAGAATTAAAAAAGAAAGATAGTATCCCAGAAAATATTTTAGAAAATTTTCATTTACCACCGTTAGACAAAGCTTTACTTTATATTCATCTTCCAAAAGCAAAAGATTTTAAATCAGCAGAAAATCAAATACTTTCAGCCAGAAAAAGATTTTCTTTTGAAGAAATATTTCATATTCAGATTTTAAAGCAGATAGAAAAGGCAAAAGCTAAAGATAGCTTGAGCTATAAAATCTCAGCATCTAAGAATATATTAGATGAATTTATTTCAAATATTGAGATCAAAAATAAATTTAAAATTACGAATGCTCAAGCGAGAGCTTTAAAAGCTTTAACAGAAGATATAAATAAAGATGAGCCTATGAGTAGGCTCCTAGAAGGGGATGTAGGAAGTGGAAAAACTCTTATAGCAGCAGCGATATCATATCTTATCACTCATAATCTGAATCGTGATATAGAAAATAAAAAAAGACTACAAGTTGCGTACATGGCACCTACTGAGATATTAGCTACACAACATTTTGAGTCATTCCAGAAAATGTTCATCGGCGCTGGAGTTGAGATCGGTCTTTTGACAGGTAAGGTCTGTAAAAAATTTCCTAGCAAAATAAACCCAAATTCTTCTACTAATATTTCTAAAAATCAACTAAAAAAATGGATAGAGTCCGGAGAAATATCTATTGTAATAGGCACTCACTCTCTCATTCAAGATGGTATATCTTTTCAGAATCTTGCTTTAGCTGTAGTAGATGAACAGCATAGATTCGGAGTGCGTCAAAGAGCAAAGCTGGCAAACAAAAAGTCTCAAACAAAAAAGACTCTAGTAGCAAATGATCTCAAGAATCTCACAAATAAAAAGCAAACAATAGAAACACAAAAAGAAAAGCTTCCACACCTTCTTTCGATGACAGCTACTCCGATACCAAGAACTCTCGCTCTCACTATATTTGGCGATCTTGATCTTACAGTTATAGATGAGATGCCGAAGAATAGAAAAAAGATTGATACGCAGATAATACAAGAAAAAGATAGAGAAAAGATATATTTAGAAATAGCGAAAGAAATAAAGGCTGGCTATCAAGCCTATATCATAGTTCCTAGAATAGATGAGTTAGATGATGAAGATATGCAAAATAATAAAAAGCTAAACTTGCGCTCAGTCTCTAGCGAGACGAAGTCACTGATTTCATTTTTTAACGATAAAAATAAATTAGATATAAATATAGTAGGCATTCATTCAAAAATAAATAAAGAAGAAAAAGAAAAAATAATGCAGGACTTTGCAAATAAAAGAATAGATGTCTTAGTGGCCACTTCTCTTGTAGAAGTAGGAGTAAATGTGCCAAATGCATCTAGAATGATAATAGAGAGCGCAGAGAGATTTGGCCTGGCTCAGCTTCATCAGCTTCGTGGAAGAATAGGAAGAGGTGAGAGAGAAAGTATTTGCTATTTGTTTACAAATTCTACTTCTGATATTACTAGCGAAAGATTATCATCACTTTTAAAAGCGAAAAACGGATTTGAATTGGCAGAATATGATCTTGCTCAGCGTGGCATAGGTTCTCTCATGTCTGGAAAGCAATGGGGAGTATCTGATCTGGCTATGGAAGCTATAAAAAATATAAAGCTAGTAGAAGCAGCAAGAGAAGAAGCAAGAAAAATTATACAAGCCGATAGAGAGCTAGGAAAGTATCCTATGTTAAGAGAAATAATTTTTGTTAAGGAAAAAGTGCATATGGAATAAGGAGATATAAGTTAATAATCTTTGGATTATGTTGATAACTTTGCGCTTTTTTTTTGTATAGTATAATAAGCATATTAAAAGTATAATAAAAATATTATGAAAAAACATTTATTATTAGGTATTTTGTTGTTTACTTTAAGCCTGTCGAGTTTTTCTTTTGCTCAGAATTCGCAGAATTATATAGAAAGTTCCGTGTCTTTTTCTAAATCTCTTTATAGAGGTTTAAGAGACGGACAAGTTAAATCTTTGCAAGACCTTTTAAAGGAGGCTGGGTATTTTAATGATATCTCCACCGGCTTTTTTGGGGTAAAAACAGAAGCGGCTGTTAAGAAATTTCAAAGTGATAATGGTATAGACTCCGTTGGTCTTGTGGGTAAAAAGACTAGAGAGGTGTTAAATAAAAAGTATATATATAAATCTAGCGTTGATTCTTTAGTGCAAAACAATAATATTACTACTGCCACTTCAATATCTAATAATAGCTCTATTGATCCTGCTGGCTATGTAGACGAATGTAATTATATTAAAGGTCCATATTTAAAATTAATTTCTCCAAATGGTGGAGAGAGATATCAAGTTGGTCAACAAATAACGGTGAAGTGGAAGAGTTGTAATATACCGACGAACACATTATTAAAAATCACACTTTCAGAATCACTTTCTAGTGGAGCTCATACTGCATCCATGACAGTTGCACAAAATACTCCTAATGACGGTCAGGAGACTTTTATTTTGACTAATCAACAAGTTTCTGATTATTTTGCTGGGCCAAGTGGTTATCCATTTAAAATAGAAATTACTACTTATGGAACAGGAGCGTCTGCGGATTCTTCAGATAACGCTTTCTTTATTGATGCCGCCTCCTCATCAACAGACGAATGTCTATATGTAAAAGGTCCATTCATAAAAGTAATTTCTCCAAATGGTGGAGAGACATATCAAGCCGGTGGAAATGCTTATGTAAAATGGAAGAGTTGTAATATTTCAAGTGATACCAAGCTTCAGATTGCTCTAGTTTATAATGGTGCTGGTGGAGGGACCGCATATGACGGATATCTTCATGATGATGTAAATGGTAATGCCACCTTTTTAAATAACGGATCAGCAAATGTGACAGTTCCTAATGCTACTCCATGGCCAGCAATTCCATTTACTTTTGGAAAGTATTATAAAATTAAAATAATTACAGAAGATGGTCGTGAAATTCAAGATGATTCAGATAATTTATTTACAATAAATCAGCAGTCAAATATCACGACTGATACTACTCCTCGTATAGCTATGTGGTACGGAAAAGTTAATCAACACACAAATAGTAATGGTGAATGGGTGACAGATCCTGACGGAGTCTCTGGGGCTGGCAATTATTCTCAGTGGGGCTCTGAAGGATATGGAGATCGAAAATTAGAATATTGTAAAAAGTTTTATCCGAATACTATATCTGTAGGAGATTATAAGAAAGAAATGATAAATACTTGGAGAGAAAGAGGGAACACAGGTGGTCCTCATACAGCAGAAGTAATGACAACTAAGTGCTTAGATAGTAGGAATTCTAGCGCTCCTTCATTATTATTATTTTCCCCAAATGGTGGTGAAAATTATGTGACAGGAGATAAAATTAATATAAAATGGGAAGGTTATAATATAGACAACTACAAACCAGTTTCTATAAGTATGATCAATATTAATTCCGGAGACAGTATAAGTGTAGGAGAGGAAATTACTGCTAATGGTAACTTTTCTTACGAAATACCAGCAGCTATAGTTTCTGGTTATTATAAGATAAAAATATCTATTAAGGTAGACAATAATGTATATTATACAGTTACAGATACTAGTGATAGTCCTTTTAAGATTAGTAACTCTAGATACGATATTAGCAATCAATACTCTTTAGATACAACCTCTCGTATTGCATACTGGTGGGGTAAGGTTAATCAACATGTAGATAGTAATGGTAATTGGGTGACAGACCCAGATGGTACAAGTGGAGCTAATTTAGATCAGCTTACTTATTGCAAGAAATGGTATCCGAATACTATCTCAACTCAAGATTATAAGAGAGAAAGCATTTCTACTTGGCGTGCAGCAGGTAATACAGGATCATATACAGCAGAAGTCATGACTGTAAAGTGTGTTAAATAATAAAAATATCTATTAGGATAAACACCATCTCAAAAAGAGATGGTGTTTTGTGTATAAAGATAAATAAAAATAAATTTATCATGATAAAATATAATCATGAAAGGTAATTCTTTATCAAAAAAGAAAATTGATTTTTCTTCTATCAAAAAATATTTACGAGTTGTGAATTATATTTCCGCAGCACAGCTTTATCTTAAATCCAATTTCTTCTTGGAGCGTCCTCTTAAAGGTGAGGATATTAAAAATAGACTACTAGGTCATTGGGGTGGAGCTACAGGAGTCAACTTTGTTTTAGCGCATCTTAATTTTTATTTAAAGCAAAATCAAAAAGCTAATCCTAAGTTGCGTGATATTATGTTTTTACTTGGTCCTGGGCATGCTTTCCCAGCTTTGCAAGCAAATCTCTTTTTAGAGAAGACACTTTCTAATTTTTTTGTTAAAAATAATAAAAACAGAAAAAATATTTATAGCTTTGAGACGACTTATGATAGAGCCGGCTTAGCCAATCTTATTAAAAATTTTGGTTCTCCAATAGGATTCCCGACGCACGCTTCTCCAGTGACTCCAGGAGCCATACTTGAAGGGGGAGAGTTAGGATATTCTATTTCAAATGCTAGTGGAGCAGTCTTAGACAATAAGGATCTTATAGCAGTTACTCTTATAGGAGACGGAGAAGCAGAGACTGCGTCTCTAGCTACTAGCTGGCATTCTTCTAAATTTATAAATTCTAAAGAAAATGGAGTCGTTCTACCGATTCTCAATCTGAATGGATACAAAATATCTGGTCCTACTATTTTTGGCAGAATGAGTGATGAAGAACTAACTCATCTTTTTAAAGGTCTTGGATATGAGCCTCACATATTGGATGCTAGAAGTGATACAAATATTTTTGCTAATAAAAATAATTATGATCTAGAAAAAGACTCTGTGCATATTTTAATGCAAGATATTTTAGATAAATCATTCAAAAAAATTCTGGAGATGAAAAAGACTGGAGCGACAAAAGGTCTTCCTATAATAATATTAAAAAGTGATAAAGGGTGGACCGGACCAAAAAGCTATAAAAAGACTAAGATAGAGGGTAACTACGAATCTCATCAAGTACCATTTGCAAATTGTAAGACTGATCAAGAAGAATTACAGGCTCTAGAAGCTTGGCTTCGAAGTTATAGATTTAGTGAATTGCTAGAAGAAAATAAAAATTCTCCACATAAAATTATAAAAGATCGCTTTAGCGAGAAGGAGAATCTTTTTCAAAAAGAGATAGAAAATATTATTCCTGAAAAACTATGGAGGCTAGGAGAAAATATTCACATTGGGCAAAATGGCAAAAATAAATTAAAACTCCTTAGATTACCAACTCTCTCCAGAGTATTTAAAAGTACTATTTTAAGATCTGAGAAAGATTGGGAGAGACATTCACCCATGAATGTGGTTGGAGAATATTTAAAAGAAATTTTTAGATTAAATGATGCAAATAAAAATTTTAGATTTTTTTCACCAGATGAGACTTATTCTAATAAATTAGAGGCTGTCTTTGAAGAAGAGTCACGAGCTTGGAATCTCGAATCAAAATCTTGGGACAAAGATCTGTCAAGAAATGGAAGGGTCATCGAAATGCTCTCAGAGAATACTCTGATTGGGATGATGATGGGATATATTTTGACCGGCAGACATGCATTTTTTGCTTCCTACGAAGCTTTTGTGCAAGTTGTCTCTTCTATGGTAGATCAATATATCAAATTTTTAAGAGTGGCAAGAGATATACCTTGGAGAGGAGATGTTTCTGGATTTAATATTATATTGACCTCACCTGGCTGGCTTCAAGAGCATAATGGCTATTCTCATCAGAATCCTGGATTTATAGATGACGCATTATCTAGAAATACAGATATTGTCACAGTTTATTTTCCTATTGATGCTGTAGCGGCAGGATTTGCTATAGAAGAAATGTCAAAAAGTAAAAATAAGGTAAATATACTATGTGCTGGGAAAGACAATGATAGGCCAATATTTTTGACTGAAGCTGAGGCAAAGAAAAATATAGAAAATGGAATTTCAATTTTAAATAATTATTCCGATAAGAAAGCAGCTAACGAAAGTTACGACATCTTAGCCTGTGGAGTAGGAGATTATTTATCAGTAGAAGCTTTAGCGGGTATTGATCTCATTAATATTCTTTTTGAAAAATATGGATTACAAAAGGAAAGGCAAAAAATTAAAATAGGATTTTTAAATATTTCTAAATTATCTGCCGGAGTAAGTGGCGGCGACAGTAATGCGAGATTTGTTAATAATCTAAGTAAGATAGTTGGAGAGGCTAAAGTTTTTGCCAATTTTCACGGTCATCCACAGACACTAGAAAGGTTCTTTTTCGAAGCTGGTCTAATAAGAGACAATGTAGAAGTTAGAGGATATATAGAAAGAGGTGGCATTACTACCTTGCTACACATGCATATACTTAACAAGACTAGTCGTTTTCATGTTGCAGGATGGATTCTTGATACACTTTTCAGCGACAAAAAGATAGATAAGCTAACTCTGGATTTCTTACAGAAAGAAGTTAGAAAGCAGATGAATAAGGAGGTCGAATATATTGACGAGCATTTTATTGATAGTAAAGAAGTTCGAGATTGGAGATTTGGAATTTAAAAAATAATTTAAAATCACTTTATGAATAAAAAGCAAATATTTAAGAAAGAAAAGAATGAAAAGATAATCTTAGTATCAAATATCGGCTCTGCCTCAAGAAAATATTTTGTATTTGCTGTAAAAGCTAAAGAAGAACCAAAAGAAATTTTTAATTTACAGTTTGACGAGAAGGAATATTTTCCTAAGGTAAAGTTAGAAAATGCTTTTCTTGAATTTTTCGAAATAGCTAAAAGAGAATATGGTTTTAAGGTTGAAGATATTGATATTATCGCTGAGAGAGTGGTAGCGGTTGGTGATTTCTTTTTACAGAATAGGCAGATAGATGAGAGATATGTAGAAGAGCTAGAAAAAGTTAGAAAGTACGATTCTCTTCACACAGAAAGCCTTTTAGAAGAGATAAATAAAATATTTTTAATAAAAGAAGTTTGTAGAAAAAATAAAATTAAATGTAAATTTAAATTAATTGCTATATCTGATTCAGAATATCATAATACTATAAAAGAAGAAGTGTATATCTATGGAGCTAGGAAGAATAAAAAAGAAATGTATCGTAAATATGGCTATCACGGTATATCTATAAGTGAAGTGGCTAGAGCCGTAAAAGACAAATATAAAAGAGTAATAGCAGTTCATCTTGGTGGGGGAGGATCTGTTACAGCCATAGTAAATGGAGAAAGTGTTTTTAATTCATTTGGAATGACTCCAGTCTCTGGACTCATGAATCTTACAAGAGTAGGAGATCTTGATCCTGTTATCTCATTAGAAATGTATGAGAGAAATAAAAAAGAATTTTCTCTTTTAGAGGGTAAATTTTCTAGCTTCGAAAGAGCTCAGTATGAGATGTTTCATTCTTCTGGGCTATTTGCTTTGACAGGTGAGAAAGATATGAGAGATATATTATTAAATCTAAAGGTAAAAGATAAAATTGTAAGAGAAAAGAATGAGTTTGCTTTGAAAGTTTATCTAAATAAAATAAATGAGTATATCGGTAGTGCCTTTGCACACTTAGGAGAGTGTGAAGCTTTAGTCCTTACAGGATCAATATTAGAAAAGTCAGAAATATTTAGAGAAATGTTTTTCAAAAAAGTATCTTGGCTTGGTTTGTCAAAAGAAAATATTTTGATATTAAAGACAGAAGAAGAAAAAGAAATGGCTAGATTGGTAGTAGAAGGAAAATTTTTATAGATAAGCGTATTTGACATACAAGAAAAAACACTTCCCTTTTTTATATCTTTTGTTTTTATTTGGTATTTCTGCTATAATTCTCTCTATTAAATAGATTTTACTTTTTGGGTAAAATGTTATTTTATTTATTAATTTAAAAGATTTATTAGAAATTATGAAAGATAAAAAGTTGATTCATAGAGTTATAGCTTTCTGGTTATTTATATTTTCGCTCTTTGTCTGGTTTATTTTAGTTTATTGGACAGGAGATTTTAAATACGGACTTGATTTAAATGGCGGAACTTCTCTAACTTATGTCGCCGATCTTTCTCAGATTGAGAAAATAAATAAAGAAGCTGATCTGGCTACGACCACAGTCTCTACTACTACCGGCGAAAAACTAGCGACTGTAGATAGTTCCAAATTAAATATAGATGATAGTATGAACGGTCTTCGTGAGGTCATAGAAAAAAGAATAAATGTTTTTGGGGTCTCAGAACCAATCATTCGTACAGAATTTTCAAAATATACTGGCGAGCATAGACTTGTAGTAGAATTACCAGGCATCACTGATATTGATAAAGCTATAGCTACTATAGGCGACACTCCTATTTTAGAATTTAAATTAATAAATATTATTACAGATCAGTCGGGCGCTACTTCTACAGAGCTTATTGATACAGGTCTAAATGGAAATTATCTTAAAAAATCAATATTAAGTTTTGATTCTTATACCAATCAGCCAGAAGTATTAGTCAGCTTTAACGATGAAGGAAAGAAATTATTTGCAGAGATTACAAAAAATAATACTGGTAAGCAGATGGCAATATTTTTAGACGGTAAAATAATATCATCTCCAATGATAAGGGAGGCGATAGAGGGTGGTCAGGCTACTATCTCTGGAGGCTTTAAGATAGACGAAGCAAAGATATTGGTTCAAAGACTTAATTCCGGCGCCCTTCCTGTACCTGTGAAGTTAGCGTCTTCTCAATTGGTAGAAGCAACTCTTGGTGGGGCGGCTAAAGCGGACGGCCTTTTAGCAGGAGAAATAGCTCTAGCGGTTATCATTATACTTATGATACTTTGGTATAGATTGCCAGGGTTAATTGCTGGAGTATCTCTTCTTTCTTATGTAGGTATAGTCCTCTTATTATTCAAGGCTGTGCCAGTCGTACTAACCGCCGCAGGTATTGCAGGATTTATTATTTCTATTGGAGTAGCGATAGATGCTAATATTCTAATTTTTGAAAGATTGAAAGAAGAAATTAAAAGAGGTAAAAATATTAATGATGCCGTAGAAGAAGCTTTCAAGAGAGCTTGGACATCTATTAGAGACTCAAATATTGCTTCAATACTTGTAGCTCTCACACTATTTTATTTTGGTTCAGCTTTACTTGCTGGCTTTGGTCTAGTATTTGGACTCGGTGTATTGGTTTCTATGCTTTCAGCTATGTTTATTTCAAAATATTTCTTGAGAGCTTTCGTCCCAGTTGATACGAATAGTAAGGGTTATAAGATTATGAAGTTTTTATTCGGGTCAGGATTTAATAGATAATATAAATATATGTTTATAATAAAAAACAAATGGATATTTCTAACAATTAGTGCGATTTTAGTTCTCGGGTCTTTATTTTTGATTGCAACAAAAGGTATTAAGAAAGGAATAGATTTTACTGGAGGTACAGAGGCCGTGATAGCTTACAAAGGATATACAGCTACAGAGAGTGGGGAAGTAAATTTGGATTTTATAAAAAATAATCTAATCCAAAATGGCTTTTCTGTAAAAAATATCTCTCTATCTAAGACAGATGAAAGTGGAGCTAAATATGTATCTATAAAGCTTACAGGAGATCTTGATAAAGAAGGAAGGGTAAATTTTGAAAATGCTTGGAGCTTTAATCATGATCCGCATTATAATGCGACCCAAGTATCAGAGAATATTATAGGCCCTTCGATCGGAAAAGAGCTTACACAGAAAGCTGTCTGGTCAATATTATTTGTTACGCTTATAATTATATTATTTGTTGCTTTTTCTTTCAGACAAGTATCAAAGCCTGTCTCTAGTTGGAAATATGGATTTCTAACTATCGCTACTCTTATTCACGATATTGCTATACCTACAGGCATGTATGCTCTTCTTGGAGAGACCCATGGAGCAGAGATAGATTCATTATTCGTCTTGGCTCTCCTTACTATTATGGGTATATCCATCGCTGATACTATAGTTGTATTTGATAGGATAAGAGAAAATCTAAAAAATAGAAAAAGTAACGAGAAATTTAGTGAGGTCGTTGGTAAAAGTCTTTCAGAGACACTCCTTAGATCATTTAATACATCATTCGCTGTCATTTTAGTGCTTCTAGCTTTATTCTTCTTTGGTCCAGCATCAATTCATAATTTTGCACTTACTCTAATAGTTGGAATGATAGTCGGCACATATTCTTCTATCTTTGTCGCTTCACCACTGCTTGTATTAGTAGAGAAATGGCAAAAGAAAAAGTAATTTTAATCTTTTAAAAGATCTATAAATAGATCTTTTTTATTTTAGTTTTATTTTGCTATAATTAATTTAATAAACATCAAATATATGACACCAGAAAAAGAACTTGTTTTTAACTTTTTGAATCATTATCTTTCTTTATTAGCACTTATTGGTTTTATTTTGCTTATAATTTTATATGTTCATCATTTTCATATAAAATTAACAAAAAAAGAATCAAAAGCCCTTAATAAAATTTCTGATTTTGCTTTACCTTTTGGTTTTATAATAACTCTTTTCGCTTCAGTTCTTTCTCTCATATATTCTGATTATCTTGGTGAGCCGGCTTGTGGATTATGCTGGTTCCAGAGAGTATTTATTTATTCTCAGGTAGTATTATTTGCTGTCGCATATATTAAAAATGATTTGAAAGTCTTTGTGTATTCTTTTTGGCTTTCAGTAGTTGGTGGAATAATAGCTCTTTATCAAGAATATCTTCAGCTTGGTTATTCAGAATTTATACCTTGCCCTACAGTCTCTACTTTTGTAGATTGCGCTAAGCCAACATTTTTAAATTATGGATTTGTCACTTTTCCATTTATGAGTTTCTTAGTATTTATATTTTTGATTTTACTGGCTTTAGCTGTTAGATATCACAGGAAGGAGAGGTAAAAGATTTCCATTACTATTTTTCACCTTAAAAATCAAGACTATTTTTATTTTTGAAAATACTATTATAAATAAACCTTTTTCCTTGCATTATTTTTAGCTTTATGCTAGTATATAGGAACTTGATTAATGGGTGTTTTAGAGTCTCTAAAACTAGAGGTTTTTAGGGTTCTCATTAATTTAGTTATGTATTTTGTAAATAGAATATTGCAACATTGCAAGAATCTATCTATCTCAATCAGATAGATTCAATATTAGAGAAAAAGAATTTATACAAATTTCTTTTGCTCCGTTTTTATTTTTAGAGTTTGATCCTAGCTCAGGATGAACGCTGGCGGCGTGGATAAGGCATGCAAGTCGAACGGAACTAATCACATGGAAGTTTTAAGAAAGTTTGAGTAGCAATACAATGATGGACTTAAGATGGAAGCGTGACAGTTTAGTGGCAAACGAGGTAGTAATATTTAGGAACATACCCAGGAGTCTCGAATAGCCTTCCGAAAGGAAGAATAATACGAGATGGTCTCGCGAGAGTAAAGATTTATCGCTCCTGGATTGGCCTGAACAGTATCAGCTAGTTGGTAAGGTAATGGCTTACCAAGGCTATGACGCTTAGGGGAGGTGAGAGCCTGGCCCCCACCGATGGGACTGAGACACGGCCCATACACCTACGGGTGGCTGCAGTCGAGAATCTTCCACAATGGACGAAAGTCTGATGGAGCGACGCCGCGTGATGGATGAAGAGCTTCGGTTTGTAAACATCTTTTATGAGGGAATAAGTTTATTGAAGGTACCTCATGAATAAGGACCTGCTAAACTCGTGCCAGCAGCAGCGGTAATACGAGTGGTCCGAGCGTTATCCGGAATTATTGGGCGTAAAGGGTCTGTAGGTTGCATGGTTAGTCTCTCGTTAAATCTTTGGGCTCAACTCAAAGCTCGCGGGGGAAACGGCCAAGCTAGAATATGCGAGGGGTGTGCGGAACTCATAGTGTAGGGGTGAAATCCGTTGATATTATGGGGAACACCAAAAG
>CAZNZR010000011.1:0-10858 GCA_964577655.1 uncultured Candidatus Saccharibacteria bacterium
GGAGCCAAGATTTCTGGTGCGATCCGACCCGTCCAGAGTAAAAATCCCAGGATCTCTTGATTTTTATGGGGACTGTAAAAAAAGCTTCAAACAAAAATCTACATAATGCAAATAAAGTCAAACAAGACGAGTTTTATACTCAGATGAATGATATTGCTAATGAATTACGATATTATCGTAGTCAGCTTGAAGGAAAAGTTATATTTTGTAATTGTGACGATCCTTTTGAAAGTAATTTCTTTAAATATTTTGCAGCAAATTTTAATGCTTTAAAGATAAAAAAATTAATAGCAACAAGTTATATAAAAAGCCCAATAGTAGGAGGTTTACTTGCTCTTTGTGATATTGAAGGATTGAAGCCAGAAGGAAAAGAGCCTTATATGGTAGAAATAAATGAAGTACCAGATCTTAATGGTGATGGTGCAGTGTCTCTTGAAGATGTAGAATATCTTTTAAAACATAATAAAAATGTTTCTCGTAGGCTTCATGGAGATGATGAATATAATGCTGGAGATTTTAGAAGTAAAGAATGTGTTGAGCTTTTGAAGCAAGCTGATATTGTGGTGACCAATCCTCCATTTTCTCTTTTTAGAGAATTTGTATCTCTAATAGTAGAAAATAAAAAAGATTTTTTGATTATAGGAAATATAAACGCTATAACTTATAAAGAAATTTTTAAATTAATAAAAGCAAATAAGATGTGGCTTGGATCTAGTCATAGAAATAGAGGTCTTGGTATGTTTTTCTCTATTCCAGATAGTGTCGATACTACTTTTGCTACTAGACTAAAAGATGGAAAAATTTTTATCGGTGGTGCCGTATGGTTTACAACTCTCGATACTCCAGTGAATCACGAACCTATGACTTTATATAAAAAATATAACAAAAAAGAGTATCCAAAATATGACAACTATGATGCGATAGAAGTCAGCCGAACAAAAAATATTCCTGCAGATTGGGATGGATATATGGGAGTACCTATAACTTTTCTAAATAGTGGATATAATGTGGAACAATTTGAAATAATAGGACAAGGTCAAGGAAATCTTTACAGGGAATTAACCCCAAAGGGGTTGAAGAAAAAATTTGTTGAAGATTATTATAAATCAGGTCAAACTGGAGCTATTAAAGAAAATCATCCTGTTCTAGGATATTATGACAGTAATCGTAAACCAGTAATACCTTATATGAGAATAATTATTAAAAAGAAAAATTAAAAACATGACAAATTTAGAAAAATTTAAAGATGACATAAAAGCTTTAATTGAGAAAGGCGATGATTTATTTAAAACCTTAAAAGGAGATAATTCTGATCTTATTATTTTTAGATCTGGTTATGAAATATGGTATTCAGAATCTTTGAGTGTGATTAAGATTATTCTTCCAAATAGATTAGAAGATTTTTCTAAATATTATAATGATAAAAATGATTCTCTTAAAAAAGCAATAAATTTTACACCACCAAAAAGTGAAGGAATAGAGCTAATAAATAATTGGAGTCCTACCCCGGCAAATCAAGCAGATATAGCTAAATCTCTATTTCAAAATCAATTAAATATTTTAAAAGCCTGTGAGAAAACATTTGAAAGTTCGTTATTTGATATTAAAGAAATATTAAGGGCAGATATTTTCGATTCCGAATTAGAGGCCGCAACCCATTTAAATAATAATGGTTTTTTTAGATGCGCAGGTGCTATTGCTGGTGTAGTATTAGAAAATCATTTACAAAATGTTTGCGATAAACATCTTATAAAAATAACAAAAAAAGATCCTAGTATTAATGAATTAAATTTATTATTAAAAAATAATAGCATCATAGATATGTCTATTTTTAAAAAAATACAATTTTTGGCTGATATTAGAAATAAATGTGACCATAAAAAAGAGACTGACCCAAAAAAAGAAGAAGTAGAAGATTTAATTAGTGGAGTTAATAATATTATTAAAAATGTATTTTAGAAAAAATAATATGAAAATCAATTTAAAAAATATTAAAGTTAGAGAAATAATAAATGGTTACAAAGACGATGGTGAAAACGGGGTTGTTGGTTATGGAGGAAAACTCAATATCCGCCCACCATATCAAAGAGAATTTATATATGGAGAAGAAAAAAGAAATGCTGTTATAAAAACTTTGAGAAAAGGTTTTCCTTTAAACACAATGTATTGGGCAGTCGATGAAGATGGGAATTATGAGCTGATGGATGGGCAACAAAGAACGGTTTCTATTTGTAGATATGTCACAGAGATTATACCTGTTAAATTTGAAGATGGATCTGAAGTCGCATTTACTAGTCTCACAGCTGATCAACAAAAAGAAATTTTAGATTATGAGTTATCTGTATATATTTGTGAAGGATTACCTAGTGAAAAATTATCTTGGTTTAAGACAATAAACATAGCAGGAGAAAAACTTACAGATCAAGAGCTTTTAAATGCTATGCATACTGGTCCATGGCTCACTGACGCAAAGAGATGGTTTTCAAAATCTTCTGCTCCAGCTATTCAAAATGATATAGATAAATTAGTAAAAGGTACTCCGCTAAGACAAGAAATTTTAGAAACTGCACTTAGATGGATATCAGATGATAATATAGAAAACTATATGAATCTTCACAAAGATGATAAAGATGCGCAAGAGCTTTGGCAGTATTGGCAAGAAGTATTTGATTGGGTAAAAAGAGTATTTCCAAATCAAGATAATAGTAGAACAAAAATAATGATAGGTCTAGAATGGGGAAAATTTTTTAATGAACATAAAGATGAGAAATTTAATGCTAAAAAACTAGAAGAAAGAATAATTGAGCTTATTGATGATGATGAAGTGACCAGTCAAAAAGGTATATATGAATATTTACTAACTGGTAATTTAAAAACTCTAAATCTTCGTGCATTTGACGATAAGACAAAAATAAAAGTCTATACAAGACAAAAAGGGATTTGTCCTGTTTGTAAAAAGCATTTTGAAATAAATGAAATGGAAGCAGATCATATTACGCCGTGGCACGCAGGAGGAAAAACTACAATAGAAAATTGCCAGATGCTTTGCAAAGATGACAATAGAAGAAAGAGTGGAAAGTAAAAAAATAAAAAACGGACCCGTCCACGTCGGTTTTTTATTTTGTGATCATTATAAAACCCTTACGGTGCTTGGAGGTAGTTGGTACTGAAGCGAGGCAGGGAGCATATTGACATAAATATATTATAGTGCTATACTAATATTAGTTTTAATTTAGCGTTTTTTTGTTGTGTCAGTTTAGTCTTTAATTAATTTTTTAAGATTAAACTGACACAACAAATTTCCTAACTTATTAAATTTTAAAAAGTGAAAACAATTAATTTTGTTCTTAAACAAAAAGGAAAAGGGTATTATTTTTCCAACCCAAAAACTGATAGTGAAAATGAGATTTTCTATAATAAGGAAGAAGGTGTTCACATTCTAATGGAGTATGTGGCTAATCAAATGGTTTCAAAGTGTAAAGCTTTGGAATTGATTGATCAAATTACTTCTCTGACAGAATTTCCTGCTAGTAGTAAAGTAAAAAGCCATCAGCTTACAGAAGATATTGCCTCCTTGCTTCTTATTTTGAAAATCAAAAAAGATCTTCAACAATTTTCCGTAACCGAAACAGAGAAGGATTTACCAAAATTCAAAATATGTGAAAATTGTGGTAGACATGGGAAGATAATCGGAGAGGAGTTTCTTTCGGTTGAATTGGTGGATAAAGAATCCGCCGAAGAAGCTGTTGAGGAACTTTTTGGGCACGGCAAGATTAATAAGGAAGAGAGGAAAAAGATTCTGATTCAGATAGAAGAATCATCTTTGCCTAAAAAATTGAGTTCAGTAAACCCGCAAATGAATTAAAACTGGAAGAGTTAACTATGTAAAAGTAGTTGGCTCTTTTTTTCTTTATCATTCTTCCGAACATCACTGTAAATACAAACATTACATTATTTTAATCTTTTTTTGATGCTATAATATATATATGCAAAAGATAGCGACAAAAGTGTTTATTTACTCTTCCATAATTTTTGGAATTATAGGTATTTTAATTGTTATCACAGCTTCAGGTCCAGATACTCCTGATTCTATATTAAGTGAGATATTAATTAGACTTTTATTTGCGACAGTATTTGTTATTTTACCTTCATTTGCCCTTAGTATAGCTAGTAGATATTTAAATAAATAAAGTCTCATTTTTTGATATACTATATTTATAATACAAAAATATATGTCAGAAAAAGCACCACTAAAGAATAATACTTTAATAGCAGAAGCTAATAGGATAAGGATCGAAGCCATCGAATTAGCTAAGAAGGGAGATAAAGAAGGAGCTTTGGCTCTTATAGACAAGATGCCAGATACTTTCGATAAAGATAGCGCTAGACGAGATGTGGATTTTTATATTTCAAAACTCAGTTAGCAAAACTAGTTTTCTTTTCCTTAGTTAAGTAGTGATATAATATAAGTATTAATTAATAACAATTATATGAATACTATAAATATTTTATATGTGTTTAGCATTATAGGTTTATTAGATACTCTTTATCTCATATATCATAAGATAAAAGGGACAGATGTTGCTTGTCCATTTTTTCCAAAAGAGTGGTGTTATAAAGTTCAACATAGCAAGCAAAGTAAGACATTTGGAGTCCCTAATTCTATCTTAGGATTTATAATGTATCTCTTGATATTTATTTTAGTTATTGGATTTACAGGAGGATGGGCTGTGCTTCCTATTATAAAGTTTTTGGTGGGATTTGGTTTTTTGTTTTCTCTTTATTTCTTATTTGTTCAAGCTTTTGTATTAAGGGCTTTTTGTACTTGGTGCGTAATCTCATTTATTAATTTTACTGTTATGGCCATAGCTGTATTCTTATAAGATGAGAATATGAAATTAAGTAATACTTTTAAATTTTTTATCTCAATAATCATTGCGGAAGGTGCTGGACTTATAGGATCTATATTTACTACTCCTAATATTCCAATTTGGTATGCGAATATTATAAAGCCAAGTTGGGTTCCTCCATCTTTTATTTTTGCGCCTGTTTGGACACTATTATTTTTCTTAATGGGCGTGGCTTTGTTTTTGGTCTGGAAAAGAGGCTTAAAAATTAAGAATGTAAAGTCTGGTATAGTTTTATTTTCAATTCAGCTAGTATTAAATATATTTTGGTCTGTATTATTTTTTGGATTACAAAATCCAGGAGGTGCTTTTATAGGTATAATTGTGCTTTGGATTTTTATTTTACTAACCATAATTTATTTTGCAAAAGTTTCTAAGGTCGCCGCTTGGCTTCTTGTGCCATATATAGCTTGGGTATCTTTTGCCTCTATCTTGAATTATACGATTTGGATTTTGAATTAGTTTTTCTTTTTAAGACAGCTCCTTAAGTTTAAGGAGCTGTTTTTATGATAAAATATTTTTGTTATAAGACATAAGTTGTACATTTTAATTTTATGAAATATTTTTTTCGTTCTTTTTTGTTTTTGTTATTTTTGGTTTTATTTAATTTAAAATCTTTTGCTCTTGAAATCTCAGAGATAGATTCTACTACTGGGCATAATTGGTTTAAAATATTAAATAATCTAGCTGATATTAGCAATTTTGCTAGTGGAGATTATAGGGTATATGAAAATGGTAAATCCCATCTAATATCTACTGTGAATCTTGCCCAAGATAAAGATTTGCACATAAATGAGTCTGCTTATATTGTTAATAGCACTAGTAGTTTTTTTGATTTCAATTCTGGATACACAGGAATACTTTTTGATAGTAGCTTTGATCTTCCAAATGATAATGGATATGTAGCAATAACCGATAAAGACAATACGATATTTTTTGCTTGTAAAAGTTATGGATCTGGAGTATGTCCTAATACTTCTATTAATTCTACGACTTCTACAACTACTATAAATCCTCCAGCTTCTACCACAGTAATAACAAATACAGTATATATTTATGTCCCAACTAATAATCAAAATAAATATGGAGACATAAATGTATTATTGCCAGATTCTAGAATAGTTCCTGCTGGAGCAGAAGCGGAATATACATTAAAAGCCACAGATTCACATGGAAGTCCTTTATTAGGACTTGATTTTAATTGGAGCTTTGGTGACGGAGGAGAAAAGTTCGGAAAAGATGTTAAGCATCACTATGTCTATCCAGGGGATTATATTTTGATAGCCACTGCAGATGGATACACAAGTGGCGGACAGGCCAGAATGAATGTGAGAGCTGTGATTCCTGATCTTAAGATATCTAAAGTTGGAGGAGGTGAGAAAGAAAATTTTATTGATTTATTTAATAATACTGATTATGATTTATTTCTGTCTAATTTTTATTTAAATCTAGATGGTACTTTTTATAAAATTCCTAAAAATTTCATGATTGCTAAAAACAGTATTGTCCACCTCTCAGGTGAGTCCATGGGATTTAAATTACCAGCTTATAATATTTCTCTTCACTTACCAAACAAAAATTTACTAATAGCTTTTCCTAATAATATCAGTATTAATACTACTGCAACAACTAGTAGCATAGTAGTCGCTACCAAAACTATCAATTTTTCCATAGGAGAATATTCTTCTGAGTCAGATTCTTTACACAAAATTAATCTTAAAAAAGAAAATGTTACAATATCATATCCCAAAAGCGAAACTTTACAGATTAAGAAGCTAATATTAAAAAGCCAAATAAGAGTCGACAAAGACTCGATTATAGATCTACCTATTACAATAAAGGATAAAGTAGAAGAAGGTGATAAAGTTAAGAATGTGGATATTAATATAGTTAATTGGTTCAAAAATCTGATATACTAAATGAGAAAGAATAACAGTCAAATATCAGCATGGCTAACAAAAATAAATCATTTTTTAGATTTTCTCGATTCACGCTAGGAATTTTTATAATTCTATTAAGTTTGTCTATATTTAAAGTGAAATCTGTTGAAGCGGTTCTTATTACTTGCTTGGATAGCTCTGGTAATGTAGCTTATGTGATCGATGATATATATTCTTGTCCTAATGGGACTTCTCAAGCCTCTTCTTATAATAATCCTCAACCAACAATCTCTCAAGGACTAACTAACAATAATTCAAGTTCAAATATACAAGTAATAACTTCTGGTGGAGTCTCACAGACAATAAATTCAAACATAAAACCAGAAACAGTGATTAATTTTGATCCATCTCTTGCTTATGGAGCTTTTATTAATCTTGATCCGACAGATTATAAATATTGCGTTCTTCTTACAAAAGATCTTTATTATGGCTTGCGTGACTCTTCTACTGGTAATGAAGTCTCAGCTTTGCAGAGCTATCTAACAGATAGAGGATTCTTAGAATATGGAGCTACTGGATATTTTGGTAGAGCGACAGATCTGGCTGTCCGTAAATTTCAATATAGAAATGAAATAGAAGTGACAGGAGCTATAAATGAAGAGAGTAGGCAAATAATAAATGAGCTAACTTGCACAAAGCAAATGGTCTATGTTGATAAGCCTGTTTCTCCTGGTAAAGCAAAGGTTTCTACGCAAGTTAAATCTACTACGACTTCGTCTGCAAAGACTACGATAATTCCTACAACTAAAGCGGTGACCGCTTCTACTAATGTAGCTCCAAAGCCTGTGACCACAGTCGCTACGACTACTTATGTTTCTGTCACTCCAGCTTCCAATGTGTCCAATACTTCTAATAATATAAGTATTAATTCGAATAATTTACTTTCTTCTCAGGGCGGTAATATGTCTCTCTCTCAAAAAAATAATTTATATTTTACTTTTAATTCATATTCTTCTAGACCATATATTTGTATAAGCCTTAATGGCGCAGATTGCTCTATTAGTGGTAATTATGCCCCGGTATCTGAGGGTATTCTTAAGAATTATTATGAAGTTATAAAAATTTCTGGCGAATGGGTATTTACTATTTATAATGGGAATACTTGGGGCCCAGTCGGTAGTAAAGTAAAAATCTATCTAAAAGAAAATTCTAATTCTAGTTCAGTATCTGTATATAATGTAAATGTAACAAATTAGTCATATAAATATTTCTTGTAAATATTCTGCTTTGACTTCACATTTTAAATATGATATTCTCTATCTCGGTAATCTATTTTCTTTTACATTTAAACATCTTAAAATGGAAAAATTTATTTTCTGGTTCAGTTTAGCAGCAGCAGCCATTTTTTTATTCCGTCAAATATCATCTACATTTTCAGACGCCTTTCAGGATGAAAGTTTTTCATTATGGGGAAATACCACAGGAATTATTTTTGTGTTTATTTTTGTAAATTTTTACAATCCAATATACACATTTCTAATAAGATTTTTTTTATTAGACAAATTTTCCGATTATATGTTCCACCTGGATGAAGGAGAGGGTATTCTAATAATTCTCTTTTTTCTGATATTAGGGGCATTTATTTATAGCTGTATTTACATCTTTCTTTTAATTGTAAAAGTAATTTTCTTCTTAGATGAAAAGCATTTTACAGTTTTTTTTGAAGGCATTTTTGAGTTATTGGAGGATGTCGTTTCTTTTCTTTTAACCCAATCTCATTATTTGTGTATCACCATAATATGGATTGCATATAATGAAGAACTGGTAACAGTCAATCAGCTAAAATGGCCAGGGTTAATCTTCGGTATTTCTTTATTTCTCACTCTTCTATTACATACAATTTCGTCTATTAAGATAAGTAAAAAGTATGGAAACAGATGGAGAATGAAGAGGTGGAATTATCAGATAAGAATCTTGAAATTAAAGCTTGCTTATGTGGAGCATGATTTACGAGATAAAGAAAAAGTATCTAAGGAGCATGCATTAAAAAAAAGACAAAAAGAAATACAAAGGGTTATAGAACTAATGGAGAAAGATCCAAAAAAGTTTCTTGATGAAGAATATGATTTCAAGGAATAAGAAATGGATAATACCACAAATAATTCAATTTATATTGGAAAAATTGTGGTATTTTTTATTTTATATTTAATTGTATATATATCCTTTTTTTGGTAAAGTATATGATAAGAATATGATTTTTAATAAAAGTAAAAAGCCAGAAAAAGATGAAGAGAAAGATTATAATAAGATCTCTATTTTTGCTGATATTTCTAATGAAAAGGATTTGGATAAGCTAAAAAGACTAATCACAAAAGAGTCTGTATTATACGAAGAGATTTTAAATATAAGAAAAAAGCTTAGTAATAATAACTCTTTTTTAGCTAATAAAATTTTTCCAAAAAAGATTTCTAGTTTAGAAAAAAAGGCCCATGAAAGAGGAAAGACTAAGACTCCCACAAATAGCGAGATGCTTATTTTTTTTGAAAAAAGAGTAAGGGAAAGTAAAGAAATATTGTCTGAAGATAAGAAAAAAGAAATTCTCCAACTACTTAAAAGATTAAAAGTGAGAAGTAACTCAGGAGTAACAGTAGTCTCACTACTTACTAAGCCATATCCTTGCCCTGGCAAATGTATCTATTGTCCGACAGAAGCTAGAATGCCAAAGAGTTATCTCTCAAAAGAGCCTGCTGCAGCGAGGGCCTTAGCTAACAATTTTGATCCATATGAGCAAATGGTATCCAGACTCCGCGCTCTTGAAATGAATGGGCATCCTGTAAATAAATTAGAAATCATAATAATAGGGGGCACTTTTGATTATTATAAAAAAGATTATCAAGAATGGTTTATAAGTGAAATTTTTCGAGCTGCAAATAATTATAATAAAAAAAGTTCAGAATTTTCTTTTTCTGATGGGGCCCCGCTTCGCGAAACATCACAAAAAGAAAATTTTTCACTTTTAGAATTACAAAAAGAAAATGAGACAGTAGAGTGTAGAATTATAGGTCTCTCTACTGAGACTCGTCCAGATTATATTAATTTTGAGACACTTAATTGGCTAAGATATCTAGGTGTGACAAAGATAGAAATAGGGGTTCAGCATCTTGATCAGCATGTTTTAGATTTTAATAAAAGAGAAATGACGCGAGAAAGCATAGCAAATGCCACAGAGTTAATGAGAAGTGCAGGATTTAAATTTGTCTATCATATGATGCCCAATCTTCCAGAGTCTAGTCTTGAGATGGACATTCAGATGTTTAAAGATCTCTATAATAGTAAAGATTTTCATCCAGACATGCTCAAGATATATCCTTGTGTAATCTTGAAGACGAGCCTGCTCTATAAGATGTTCACTAAGAGAGAATATAAAAACGACAAAAAAGAAATAGTCCAATTTAAATACGAGCCATATAGTGACGATACTCTTATAAAAGTTTTAGCTGATAGCGAGAGAGAAATAAAAAATTATACTAGGGTGATCAGAATGATTCGTGATATCCCTGCGACATATATTCTTGCTTCCTCTAAAAAATCAAATATGCGTGAATTAGTAGATGAATATCAAAAGAAAAATGGATTCATTCAGCAAGATATACGTGCTAGAGAGATACGTGATACTGAAGTTGATGATAAAGATTTTGAACTCAGAGTGACAGAGTATGATACGAGATATGGTAGAGAGTATTTCTTAGAATATATAAATAAAAATGATAATGATAAGATTGCTGGATTTGCTAGACTCAGATTACAGTCAGATCATTTTGACTCTGAACTTTCAAAGTATGAAAACTTAAAAGTCCTTACTGATAAGACCGCTCTTATTCGAGAGCTTCATGTATATGGTACTGTTAAAAAATTTGGAGAAGAAGGGGATCAGTCACAGCATGTAGGATTTGGAAAGAGATTAATGGCTGCAGCAGAAAAAATAGCAAAAGAGAATAATTATAAAAAAATGGCAGTTATTTCTGGAGTCGGTGTTCGTGAATACTATAAAAAGCTCGGTTACCATTTAGA
>CAZNZR010000012.1:0-10473 GCA_964577655.1 uncultured Candidatus Saccharibacteria bacterium
AGCAGCGGAAACTACAAGAATAGCTCCGTCCATCTGAGCGGCACCGGTGATCATGTTCTTGATATAGTCAGCATGTCCTGGAGCATCTATGTGAGCATAGTGTCTCTTTTCTGTCTCATATTCTGAGTGAGAAAGAGAAATTGTGATCCCGCGAGCTTTTTCCTCAGGAGCTTTATCAATTTCATCAACTGATTTTAATTTAATTTCTGGATTTTGAAGGTGAAGAACATTCAAAATACCCGCTGTTAATGTTGTCTTTCCATGATCAACGTGACCGATGGTTCCCACATTTACATGTGGCTTTGATCTTTTGAAATCTGCCATATTTTTATTTTGTTTATTGTGTATTAGTCTTTGTTATTTCTACATCTATTCGCGAAATAATATTGGACTTTATTACTTAAATTACTAATAATAGCCACTTGCCAAACTTATATAATATAAAGCAAAGTGAATACCTCAAATATTATCATAAACTATAAAAATATGCAAATTAAGCCTGATTATTACCAATAGATTATAAAGACATTATTAAGATATCGCCCTTTAATTAATAAGTTTTTATGTTTTTAATGAGTTTTTTATCAAAATCATATATCAATACAAGATTAGAAAATACTATTATATAATCACCATTATCTATATTTTTATAAAAAATGTCTTGTTTTATAAGGCTTTTTGAGTCTTGAATTCTCATCATACTAGTCGGATCTTCTTCGGGCAAGATTATCTGCTTTGACAGCTGATCTAGAACAGTGTCTTGGGTTATAGATTCAGCATTGGTCTTACTACTGACGATAAATCCATATATTATTACGAATACTATAATTAAAGAAAAAGTAGACAAAAACATCATTTTAGTCAATTTGAAAAAGGAAATTCTTCTCTTATTTTTCTCAAAGAGATTACCAGAGAGTGGTAATGCTTCATTGTATTTTTCCATTGTTTGTCTTTGTTGTCTATTGACCATAATCTTTTCTAACAAACAAAAGTCGCCAAGAAAATCCTGACGACCCATGTCTTATACAAATATAATTATAAACGACAATTTATAAAAGACAATAGTTATAAACGACAAATACTGTGGATAAGTAAAAATGTCTTTAAAAAGAAAAAAGGAAGTTAATTAAATTTAAAATATAAGGCACCAAAAGACTAAATACATTAACTGCTACAAATATGACTGCTATCATCATAAAAGGGTTGTAAAATAGGCGTTTTACATTAATTACTGCGTTATTTTCTCTATCTAAATAATTAGCTTGATATATTTTTTTATTTCTAAATTTATTAAATATTGTTGATAAAAAAGATTTTAAATGAATATATAATTCAGAAAATATAGAAAACCCGTCCGCTGGAGGAAAGGGCAATAAATTGAAAAATGCCAAAAATAAATTAATTGAAGTAGATGCTATTAAAATGTCTTTTACAGAAAGAGAGATGAGATCGACACCTCTTAATAAATAAAATGTTAATACAGACAGTAGTGCTAAAAATATATTAGTTAATATACCAGCTGAAGCTATTTCTAATTCTGCGAACTTATTATGCTTTACATTGTTAGGATTATAAGGAACTGGCTTCGCCCAGCCAAAAGGAAATCCAAAAGTGTAATATGAAAATATTGGGACTATAATAGAGCCAATAAAATCAATATGAGAAAAAGGATTAAGAGTAAGTCTGCCAGCATTAAATGCTGTCCGATCTCCATTTCTATAGGCTGCATAACCATGTGCTACCTCATGTAAAATGATAGAGTAAAATAAAATTATTATAAAAAATATAGAAGATAAGTCCATATATAAAATATAATTATACTAAAATTGAGACAAAACAACAATAAACTTGTAAAAATAATAAATTTGTGCTAACATAGTTAAATTATTTTAATAAGCTAAATTTATGTCAAATATCTGTCCATCATGTCTAAAGGGAACAAAAGTAGTAGGTAAATACTCTAACTCTGTCCGTGCTACCAAATTCAATCCTTGTGGAAAAAGAAGAAAATATCCTAACTTACAATGGGCTCGTATTCCAAATGGCCCAAGAATAAAGATTTGTACTAGCTGTATCAAAAGAGGAGTTCATTTAGAAGTTAATAAGTAAAACTATCAAATATAATAAATACTCGAGCAATCGGGTATTTATTTTTCAAAATTTATAGTAAAATTATTGCCATCAGTATTGATCTCTATATCTCCCTTATCTATAGTGCTAAATATATGCTCACTATATTTTTCTAGAGTTTCAAGAGTTGATTTGGCTGGATGTCCATAAGAATTATTTTTTCCAGCACTAATTATTGAATATTCTGGTTTAAGATACTTCAAAAATTCTAGAGAGCTGGCTGTATCCGATCCATGATGAGAGACTTTGAGAACTGTAAGGTTTTTTAGATTTTCTTCTATAAGAATTTTGTCTTCTTTAGAAAAACAGCGAGATATATTAAAGAATACCTTTCTTTCCATCTCTTTACTTATATCTCCAGTAAATAGAAAAGAATATTTTCCAAAGGTTAAAAGTAGCACTAGAGAATTATCATTATTATCTTTAAATTTTGTTTCGCCTTTTACTGGATTTAAAATATAAAAAATAAGACTATAAGGAGTAGGAGGATACTGATCGTAGATCAACTTATCACCGCAATATCCTAGGGCCAGCTGACTATCTTTTTCTTTCTGGTTAAGCTCTATCTTCTTTTCTAATTCTAAAAAAGAAGAACTCTCGTGATCAGAATCTTCATTTTTTAAAATATTCTTAAAATTATATTTATCAAAAAGTGAAATAAACCCATTAACGTGATCCCCGTCTGGATGAGAAAATATAGCAAAATCTATCTGTCTATCGAAGATAGAGAGATTATTATCTATCTTGTGGATTATATTCTCATCTCTACCAGCATCTAGTAGTATCTGCTTTCTGCCTGGTAAATTAAAAAGTATAGCATCACCTTGTCCCACATCTAAGAATGATATCTGGAGAGACTTGGTAGAAAATATTTTAGAAAAGAAGAAGATTAATAAAATAAAAATAATAAAAACAAAAGCAAGATAAATAATCTTGCCAAAAGTCTTAAATATTTTAGTTAGTTTAAATTTTAAATTTCTCAATAAATTGAAAATATCTTCCATATAAGTTTTATATATCTTTTTTTGTATTTAAATAAGAGTTCATCTTTCTTCTTTTTATTTCAAAGAAAATATAAAAAAATAGAATAATATAAAATAATATTAGGCTAAATGAAGATACAGAGAAATTAAAATTACTAAAAGTTAGACTTGAAGCATAATTAGTAAGAGTAAAAATAATATAAGCAAAAATCTGTACCAAAATACCAAACGCAAATAAAAATATTTTTCCTAAAGGGAAAAATAAAATCCCTAGGAAAGAAAAAAGCATGATGAGAGGAATAAGTGGAAGCACCATAATATTTAGAAAAGCGCTTAAAAAAGATATCTTGCCAAAGATAAATCCAAGATAAGGAATCATAACTATCTGGACCGCAAAAGATATACGAAAGATTTCTTTTATATTTTTACTTAATGTCCCAAGATTGTCTGTCTTGAAAAAATATTTTTCTTCTAATAGTGGAGCAAAATATAGTATTGCAAAAGTAGCTAGAAATGATAAATGAAAAGAAGCATCATAAACTGCTATCTTAGGATTAAAAATCATCATAAGAAAAGCTGAGAAAAAAAGTGCTTGCTTCGCAAAATATACTCGTCCTAAAGTGAAAGATATAAGTAAAGTGGTGCCCATTATAGATGCTCTGACAATAGATGGACTAGCTCCCACAAAAATAACAAAAATCAAAATAGAGATACAAGAAAATACAATTCGAAGATTGAGTCTAATATTTAAAAATAAAAAGAGTTGGGATACAGCAAGAATTAATATTGTGATATTAAATCCAGACAATACTATAATGTGTGATAGCCCAACTTTACGAAAAGCCTCTATATCACTTTTAGTAAAAATAGAATCATCTCCTAGTGTTGTCCCCGCAGCAAGAGATGCTCCATAGTAAGAAAAATTATTTTTAAATAATTTAACTATTTTTATTTTAAGATTTTCTAGATTAGAAAATAATCTTTGGCTAAAGGATAGCTCTACTTGGGACTCTGATAATCTTTCTATTTTTGGAAAAGATAAAGAGCCATCTATCTTGTGTAATAAGTCTAATTCGGTTAAAGAAAATGAGCTCTTATATTTATCACCATCTGGAAGAATGATTTTTTCTTTATCAATCTTACCTTTCACAATAATTTTCTCTCCAGAAAAATATTCTGGGAAAATATTAGTAATTATTTTTAATTTAAAATTTTCTTTTCCTGAAAGATTTAAAATAAATGATTGTGAACTGAGACTTTTATTAATATTATTAACAAAGCCTGTGAAACTTTCTTCTCGTGAAATAAAATTGGTGAAAAAAGTTTGCCTTTCTATATCTTTAGAAATACTAATCTGCCCCAAGACGATGCCAACTGAAATAAAAAAGAAAAAGAAAGAAAGAATCAGAGGAGCTTTAGACTTAAATACTCCAAAAGATCTCCTAGAAAATTTATAAATAAAAATATTTAAAATACAAATAACGAATGAAACGAAAAATATTTGAGATGAGAAATTCAGCTTAAAAGCAAAAATTATTCCAAAAAATAATCCTAAAGTTATAGAAATTAAATATCTATGGTACATGAAACAATTTTATCACGACAAAAACCTAGAAAGAAAATAAAATGGTGAAACTAAAATATATGAAACAAAAAAATCACCGCATTACACGGTGATGATACGAGAGTCTGTTACTAGCGATTGAGACAAACAGGGATTAAGTAATTTACGAGATTATGCACCCTACTAATTTTATCTGTAGAGCTTCGACTTATTGCTATAAAGTCATCTAGACTTGTGTCTGTAGCCAAAAGAGTTCCCACATCGAGAATTTCTGGCCTACGTGAAACCAGCTCCAGAGCATCTTCACTCGTCGCAAAAGTCAAAGATAGTTCATTTACAACTTTCTCAACTTGAGAAAAAAATATAGCAAAATGATTTTCGCTTTCCTCGTGGAGGACTTTACTATTTTTAAACTGAAGTAAAGTTACAACTCTGTTTGAGTGACAGGAAAATAAAAGAGGTTTAAAATTTATCTCAAAGAGGTAATCGCCAGCTTTTAATTTTGACAATATGTCTGAATAACTAACCATAACAAATTATTATAATGAACGAAATTGTTAACAAAAAAATAATATCAAAATTAGTTTTATTTGTCAAATTAACTCTTTATACGAATTTATCTGCTGCTTCTGTGGCAAGCTTGTCAGCCACCTCATTTCCTTCTATACCTGCATGTCCTTCTACATATTCAAATACTATCTCTGGGAAATTATGACTTTTAAGTTTGTCGTTTATAATGTCTTTTAGAGATAACAATTCTTGCCAAAGATCTTTGTTGAGGACAGGCTTTTTATTTGCAGCTCTCCAATTATTCTTCTCCCAATTTATTATCCATTCTGTGATACCAGTCTTCACATATTTTGAGTCTGTCTTTATGATTACAAGAAATTCTTTACCGAGTGTTTCTGGTTTTACAAAATATTTATTTAGAATCACTTTGTCTAAAAAGCTTAAAGCTTGAATACTTGCTGTCAGCTCCATCCTGTTATTTGTAGTCGAAGGCTTTCCGCCTGATAGACTAAAAGTTTTTTCTTCTCCTTTATCATTCACTATCTCAGCATACACCCCCCAGCCTCCTCTACCAGGATTTCCACGACTCGCTCCATCTGTGTAAAATGTTAGTTTCATATTTCATATATATTATACTAAATTTTAAAAATAAAAAAGCTACTTATTTTCAAAGTAGCTTTAATGAAAAAATCTTTAAACTAGAGAATTAATTTAGCTTAGAAAAGATCTCAGTGCCAATTTCGAATTTGTGCATATTGGAGCACTTATACAACTGCCAACGATATAGAGTAAAGTTTCCATCTCTACGCCATACTACTTTTGTAAGAAAAACTTCTCCTTCATCTTTCAGTAGGAATACGTTGCGACCACTTAAAGGCCAACCTTTTCTAGGATAATCTTTTTTTAATTTCAACTGACCGGTTAATAAGTTGGCTAAATCCGCAATTTCAATTGGTTTTAATTTTAATTTTCTTATTAAATCTTTACCCTTCATTTCTTCTCTCAAAAAATAAGATGAGAGACTTAGTGGACCAGTTTCAACTTCCTTGTTCTGCAGTTTTACTTCTAACCATTTTTTTATACCATCATCTAAATAGATACCACACTGATTATCAGTCTGGGACCTCTCCGAAAGAACTTGTGATGTATTAATAATTTTAGAAGGTAGCGTGTAACACTTATTAAATGAAAATATCAGTACTGGACGAATTTCATAAACGTCACCTCTTTTATCCAAAAAAATCATTGAGTTCATTTTTAAAAATTTTTATTGTTAAAAATATTGTAAATGTACAAAATTACCAAAGTATACTACTATAATACTCCAATACTTGTCAATGGCTTTTATTTTACAAACTTCATCACTATATCTCCTCTAAAATTATCCCATTCTAGATTTATTAGAAATTCTTTTTTATTTTTTAATTCCTCTTCTCTATTTTTATTAGCAAAAAAATCTATGCCCCTAATTCCGTTTATTAAAATTTCTAAATGTTCATTTTGTTTTCCGAATCTTTTTACATTTAGCTTATCATCTTCTTTTAATTTTATTTTAAAAATTATTTTTTCATTTCCTGTTCCGAATGGAGCAAAAATTGAGATCTCATCAAAAAGTTTTCTGTTTATGTCTTTAATGTCTATATCAATAAAATCAATCCTATCCCCTGACCCCTTTCCAAAGGAAAGGGGAAAAGTAGCTTTATCTAATCTATCTTCTATTTGCTTTAAAACTTTTTCCATATCTTCCAAAACTTCTTCATTTTTGAATCTCAAAAAAGTAAAACCAAAATTTTCTAAAAATTTTTCTGCTTTGGTTTCGTTATTTCGTAGTTCAATTGATAACTCTTTCAATTTTTTATATCTTTTCTTATCTGTAAGTGTCCATTCAAAATCTTTTCCAACTCTAAATTCTCCCCCTTTCCTTTGGAAAGGGGCTGGGGGATAGGACCTCAAAAATTCTTGTAACTTTTCTAAATTATTTTTATGAATTGCAAATCCACCAGCCATCTCATGTCCACCAAAATTTTCTAATATATCTTTTGCTTCTGTCATGATGTGTACAACATTGTATCCATCAGCACCCGCTCTCACTGATCCCTTTAAGATATTCTTGTCTTCTCCTACTCCCCATACAAAAGTTGTCTTACTTGTATTCTCTACCACCTTGCTTGCAATTAGCCCAATTATCCCAGGAGTCCAGTTCACGTCTCCTATTAAAATAATCTTTTCACTTTTTAGATTTTCATAATCAATACTTGTATGTGCATCTTTTGTGTCTTGCTTTCTAGCATCATTATATTTTTCTAATTCATTTGCATAATTTATAGACTCCTCATTTTGTAGAAGTGCATAAAATGCGTGTATAGGCTCTGCCATCCTGCTAGCAGAATTTATTCTTGGTGCTATTCCAAAAGCTATATCATCTTCATTGATTTTACTTTGGTTTATTTTTGCGTTCGCTAATATTTTTTGTAGTCCAGGTCTCTTACTTTTTTTGAGTACTTCGAGTCCATACTTAGCAAAGATTCTATTTTCTCCAACTAGTGGCACAAGGTCAGCAATAGTAGCTATACCTACCATATCGAGTAGCCATTTCTCCCATCCTTCTGCCACATTAAATTCATTTCTGTATTTATTTAAAAAAGCATTAACTAACTTCCATGCAGTACTCGCACCACATAAATATTTCTCTTCATATTTATCATCATCTTGCTTTGTATTAATTATAGAAAAAGATGAAGGCAAAATTTGTCTTCCAGCTTCATCTAGAATCGGCAGGTGATGATCTGTGACTATGACATTAATATTATTTTCTTCTGCAAATCTTATTTCTTCTATATTCGTGATTCCAATATCAACTGTGATCATTAAAGAATATTTTTCATCAATGAATTTTTGTATTGCGTTTTTATTTAGACCATATCCTTCGTTATGTCTATGAGGTATATATACAGAAAAATTTTCATAATTTATCTTTTTAAAAAAATCGTGTAATATTACGGCTCCGGGTATACCATCACAATCATAGTCCGCATAGATAATTATCTTTTCATTATTGTCTATCGCCTTTTTTATTCTCTCGACACTCTTGTCTATATCTTTTATATTTCTACTATCTAGTATATCTCTGCTCCAGATTGGATTTAAAAATTTTTCTAATTCTTTATTTTGTTTTTCATCTTCTGGATCAAATCCTTTCTTTTCAAGAATCTCTTTTTGTAAATTTGTGAGATGCATAATGATAATAAAGATTATAGCAAAATTGCTAATACTTGCATAAAAATAATATCTATGCTATACTGTATTTAGAATTTCTAGGATAGTAAACAAAGGCCGGTAGCGAAAGCACCGGCTTTTTATTTTAATAATATTTACACTTTAAATTTCTTTTTTATCTCCCCTAGCTCTTCGTCATTTTTTTCTTTCATTTTTTCTTTTCCAGCATCTGCGAGATCTTGTAATTCTTTTTCTCCAAATTTATTTAATTCGAGAGTTCTTTCTTTTAAATATTCTTCGGTATTTTTATTTCCATCATCTATCACTTCTTCAAAGAGAGCGTTCAGTATGAGTCCGACTTTTTTCCCCGGCTTTTCTTTTAATATCTCCATTATCTTTTCTCCATTTATTTTTAAAGTCTTTAGCGATATAGGATCTCTTAGCGCTTCTTCTATCATACTTTCAAATTTTCTTAGTCTGTATGGTTCTTCTTTTTTAGTCCCAGATCCAATCCTATCACAGATACGGACATTTATAAGATCCCAAATATTTTCTTTACCAATATTTACTATGAGTCTTCTAACCGCAGACAAAGTTATCGCCTCTGGATCAGAAAAAAACATATGATATCTCACAAGATTTACAACTTTCTCTATTACTTTCTTTTCAAATTTTAAATCTTCCAATATTTTCTTAGTCATTCTTGCGCCGACCACTTCATGCCCATAGAATGTATAATCTTTTTTTGCTTTATCAAATCTTCTAGTCACTGGCTTTCCTATATCGTGAAATAAAGATGCAAGCCGAGTCTCAAGATCATAATCTCTATCAGCTGAATGCTGAAGGGCTCTTAATGAATGCTCAAATACATCAAATGTATGATGTCCATTCTGCTCTACTCCGACAGCACTATTTAAATCATTAGAAATATATTTTAAAAGTCCCAGCTTCTGGCACATTATAATTCCTGACATTGGATTTTTAGAAAGTATAATTTTTATAAATTCATCTCTTATTCTTTCTTTAGAAATATGAGAGATATTATTGGCTAATTTAAAAATTGCATTCAAAGCTTCACTAGAAATCACAAAATCAAGCTGGGAAGAAAATCTTATAGAACGAAGCATGCGAAGCGCATCTTCATTAAATCTGTCTTCGGCATTACCGACACAATTTATAATTTTGTCGTTTATATCTTTTTGTCCTTTATACGGATCAACTAATATGTCGTTTATAGGATCATAAGCTATTGCATTCATTGTGAAGTCTCTTCTTTCTAGATCTTCTCCTATATTTTTACCCCATTTCACAGAGTCTGGCCTTCTAAAATCTTTATATTCCCCTTCTTTTCTATAAGTTGTGACTTCTATTATTTCTACCTCTTCGATTCCATTTACTTCTTTTCTCGTTTTCACGCCCACAGTGCCAAATATATTTTCATATATAGTATCCTCTATGCCAAATATTTTTATTATCTCTTCTGGTATGGCATTTGTGGTCACATCCCAATCTTTTGGTTCACGTGAAAGAAAAATATCCCGGACACACCCGCCCACCAGATAACTATCAAAATCATTTTTAGAAAGCATTTCACAAACCCACATCACGTCTTGTGGTATTTTACTTTTATCTATGTGATTTTGTGAAATATTGTTCATAATTATTTTATTCTACATCTGTCATCCCATCATACACATCATTTACTTCATCAGCTTCTGCGTCTGCTTTTGTTTTGTGAATTACTCCTTTTTTATGATTAGGTGTAGCATATACTGTATAAAGTTTGAGATCTTCATTTCCAGTATTTACGATATTATGCTCTGTACCAGCGGTGATGATTACAGCATCACCATCTATAAGATCTCTCTCTTCTCCATTAAGTATGGATTTTGCATTTCCCTTTTCTATTCTTATAAATTGATCTATATTGTGAACTTCCATACCAATGTCTCCACCAACTGGTATACTCATGACTACTAGCTGCATGAATTTTGCAGTATATAGCACTGTTCTAAAATTTGTATTTTCTAAAGCTTGTTTTTCTATATTATTTATATATGACATATTTTT
>CAZNZR010000013.1:0-10431 GCA_964577655.1 uncultured Candidatus Saccharibacteria bacterium
GTGCCCCCAGTAGGATTCGAACCTACGACCGTTTGCTTAAGAGGCAACTGCTCTACCAACTGAGCTATAGGGGCTTATTATGATTAATATAATAGCATAGAAAATAAGTTTTTCAAAAATTTATTTTTATGATATTATATATAGATTCGAAAAGTGCCCGGGTGGCGAAATTGGTAGACGCACTTGCCTTAGGAGCAAGCGGGGAAACCCATGAAGGTTCAAGTCCTTTCTCGGGCACAATAAAACAAAAAGCATGTTTTAGAACATGCTTTTTGTTTGTTATGATATTCTAAATATTAGAAGCTGTTTAAAATAAGCAATATACTTACAAATAGAGCTACTAATCCATAAATAAATACCATTCCTGGTCTTCCGCCAAGATTTCTATAAAATCTCTCAGATAATCTTGGGAAACAAAGAATAAATATCCCCTTTATGAATGATAGTATACCAAGTATCGCTAAGATAGACATTAGAGTTCCAGTAAAATTAGAAAAAGCTAAAATCGTAGAGCCGATAAGCAATGAAAGGAATCCCGACATCCACATAAAGGCATTGTCTTTCATTATCTTATCCATAGCCATAGCAGTACTTCTTCTATTGAAGATCATTGCAAGACCTAAGATTAGAAATGTCATGCCTAAGATTTGTCCGATTATAAAAGGTGTGATCATATTTTTATATTTTTAATTAATTTATATTTGTATAATATAAATTATACCATAAAATAAATACGAGATTTTACTTTTTCACACTTTTATTTTCCCTTAGTATAGTATCCATTTTCTGTCTAACTTTTTCTCCTTCGTCTATTTTGACTTCTACATTCGGTATAACTCTTATCTGTAGCTTCTTTTTTATTTCAGTTCGCAAATCAGATCTCATTCTTTTTGCGAAAGAAAGAGCAAAACTCTCTTTATTTTCAGGTAATACAGTTATAAATATATCCGCTTGCTTAAGATCTTTTGAGATTGTGGCTTGAGTTACAGTTATCATAGAAGAACCAGAAGATTCTTTTTGGAAAAAATCTTGCGCTATAGTGCGGATAGCTAATCCGATTTTTATTTGCCTCTCACTTCTGCCTGCGAAGTCTAGATTCAGATCAATTTTCTTGTCTTCTACATTATTATCTTGATTATCTTGTCTTTGCATATTATTACATTATCTTTTTTCTTTCTATCTCTATCGCTTGTATTATGTCTCCTGGTATTATTTCTATTTTACTTTCTATCATTATTCCACACTCATTTCCTTCTATTACCTCATCAGCTTTTATTTTCATACTTTGCAATTCGATTACTTTACCTACTCCTATCTCAAAATCTCTTCGGTAGATTTTTATCTTAGCAGTGTTTTTTATAACACCCTCCAAGACTCTTCCTCCCAAGACTTGTTTATCTTTATTTACAGAGAAATTTTTAAGTATTTTTAATTTACCTATTAATTTTTCTGTCTCCTCATGTGGAAGTCTATCGTCTACTCTTTCTCTGAACCACTCACTAAGCTTGTAAATAATATCAAAAGTATAAGGTGTTATTGATAGTCTCTCTGCTTCATCTCTGGCCTTATTTTCTATTTTTACATTAAATCCTATAATAAGGACATCTTCATCATGAGAAGTGCCTAATATATCACTTTCTGTTATATTACCAACTCCGCCACCGATTATTTTTATTTTTATCCCAGTCTCTTCATCTGTTTTCTCATTGTGTTCTATTTTTTTTATTTCTCTTTCTACTGCTGAAAGAGTTCCTAGTGTATCAGCTTTTAGAATAACTGGTATTACTAGTTTTGCGTTCCTAAATATTCTAGGATCTAGTACTTTTTGCTTTTCACTCTCTTTTATTTCTTCTTGCAATTTTTCTATTTCTTTTTTATTTTCGCTTGAAACAAATTCCGAATTAACTGTTGGAGCAGTGTCAAATCCAGTAACTTTTACCACTTGTCCAGCAACAGCTTCTTTTATAGGTTTACCAGCATAATCTTCTATTATGCGAATAGGGGATATAGCGTTACCAGCCAGTATAGATCCACTTTTTGGCATTGTTCCATCTTTTATTATTAGTGTAGAAGATATGCCACGTTTACCATCAAGAAGAGTCTCTAATACAAAGCCAGTCGCATTTTTTTCTGAATTATATTTTAATTCACTCATTTCCGCTACTAATAATATTGTGTCCAGAAGCTCAGGTATTCCTTTTTTAGTTTTCGAATCTATCTCGACAAAAGGTACATCTCCTCCCATTCCTTCTATATAGATCCCGTTTTCTATTAGTGAGTTTTTAACTTTTTGTACATTAGCATTTGGCTTATCTATTTTACTTATAGCTACGACAAATGGAATATTATTTTCTATTATGACTTTATAAGCATCCAATGTCTGAGGCATGACTCCATCCTCTGCTGATACTATAAGTATTGCAATATCGGCTATCTTAGCCCCACTCTCTCTCATAGATTGAAAGGCTTCGTGTCCTGGCGTATCCAGAAAGGTTATTTTTTTATTTTGCTTTTTCTCTTTTGATTCATGAGATACTTCATAAGCGCTCACATGTTGAGTTATACCTCCGATCTCTCCATCTACAATATTTGTATTTCTTATAGCATCAAGAAGTGAGCTCTTGCCGTGGTCGACATGTCCCATAACTGCTATGACTGGTTGTTTTTCTTTTAAAATAGTTTCTTTAGACATAAAATTATTTTCTAATAATATCATAAAACTTATTTTAAGTCTATATTTGTTTTTTATTTTATAAACAAAAAACACGGAACTAGTCTGTCTTACGACGGTCAGTTCCGTGACGGATTATTCCGGTTAATTGTAGTAGGGATATCCTAGCAGAAATATTTTTAAAAAGCAAATAAAAAAGATGCCTATTAAATCTTAGGCATCTCAAATATTTTTTTATAATGTCTTATTCGACTATTTCTAATCTTGCACTATTTTTTAAAATATTAATAATTCGTATTATTGGAGAATAGTCGATCTCCAATTTTTTAAGTGTCTTTAGCTTTTCCCAAAAATAATTTATTTCTTCTTGGATTTTTTCTTTTTCTTCTTCTCTTCTTTTTATTTTCTTCAAATTATTTTGTCCTGTCACTAGAGCGTTAGACACTTCTTTTGTTTTTTCTTCTTCCATTTTTCACTTTTTACTATGTTTATATTAGCATAAAAGCTAACTATGGTCAAATTATTAAAAATGTAGTATTATAAATAAATTATGAATAAAGACTTAAACAAAATAAATAAGAATAATAATAGGGTATATCTAGACTTTGCCTCAGAGACTCCAGCTTCCCAAAAAGTATTAAAAGCTATGAAGAGTGTAGCTTCTTTTAATTTTAATCCAGCCAATTTATACAAAGAAGGTCTAGAAGCGGAAAATATTTTACACGAAGCTAGAATGAAAATTGCAAGAGTCTTAGGCGTAAGAGATCATGAGATATATTTTTCTTCCAATGCTACTCTTTCTTGCGCAGAGAGTATTCTCGGCACTTTTTATTTTTTTAAGATTCAAAATAAGAATAACAATCTAAAGCCTCACATAGTAACTTCTAATATCGAGCACGCGGCTGTATTAGAAAATATTAAATTTTTAGAAAGTCTTGGCGAAGTAGAAGCTACTTATATAGAGTGTGATGAATTTGGATTTATAGATCCCAATAAAGTAAAAAATGCTATCAAAGAAAATACTATCTTAATATCTATTATGTATGTTAATAATGAGATCGGTACTATACAAGACATAAAAAATATAAGTAAAAAAATAAAAGAATATAAAAAAGAAAAAATAGAAATTTCTAAAAATAATTTTTCTCTCCGAACCCCGCAAGCGAAAGTCGAGAAAAACAATTTTCAGAAATTTATGCAAGAAAATAATTATCCATATTTTCATACAGATGCATCTCAAGCCGGTAACTATCTTTCACTTTATGTAGATATGCTAGGAGTGGATATGCTTTCTCTAAATGGCTCTAAAATTTACGGTCCAAAAGGAAGTGGAATTTTATTTAAAAAAGAAGCTATAAAAATCTCACCATTTTATTTTGGAGGTGGACAAGAAAGAAATATTTTCTCTGGTACACAGGATACAGAAAGGGCTTTTGGTCTTGCTGTAGCTATAGAGGAAGCGCAAGAAAAATTAAACAATAAAAAACTTTTCGAAGAGATAGCAAGAAAGAGGAATATGCTAGCAGAAAAGATTCTAAAAGAAATAGAAGAAGTAAAAATAAATGGATATTTCAGTCAGAATGAATGGAAAGAAGAAAAGATAGGTATCTTAAGAGAAGAAAGGGAGACCAAAAGGCTTCCAAGTAATCTTTCTATTTGGTTGCCAGACTTTCCGTCTGACGAGATGGTCCTTAGACTTGATAAAAGAGGATTTTCTGTATCAGCTGGATCTGCTTGTAGCGCAAAGAGTGATGAATATAGTCATGTGATTTACAATATTTATAAAAATAAATTAAAAAAGAAAGAAGCAGAAAAGGCAGCAAAAGAAACTATTCGTATCACGATAGATAAAGATACCAAAGAAGAAGATCTAAAAAGATTTGTAAAAGTATTAAAAGAAATTTATTATAAATTTAAAAAATAAAAAATCCCGCTGGTATGCGGGATTAAAGTCATTTTATTATCTTATTCGGAGAACGCCTTGTACTAGACTACTTTCTAAAACATTCTTCTGTATCTTGTCTTAGGCCCCCTAAGACTATTTTTAAATTTTTTCTCCGCTTTTGTTATCTCTGCAAAAGTCATTTCTCTTCTTTCATTGTTATAGAGAAATCCTTGTAGATCTAGTAAAAATCTGCAGGCATTAGCTTTTTTTATTTTTACCAGATTTAACAAATAAATTTTACCATTGATTCTTTTTTTCGTCGCCTTTTTTTCCGTTTCAAATATATCGTACGACTTTGTTTTGGTCGTACATATAACAGCCATATACACATTTGCGGAATCTTTTCTGCTTAATGCTTTTTCTTTAAGGAGCCAGCCTATAAACATATCAATAAAATAGTCTTGATCAAAAAAGGCTGTCTTGCACATATGCAAGAGCCTCGGGATAATAAAAGATATTTTTTCTGGCTTAATTTTATCGATCCAATCCAGTATTTCTTTTTTTGTTTTCATTTTTATTTATTTTAAAGTACAAAAATAATTTTAACTCTATTATCATATAAAAATTGATAATGTGTGTCAAATTAGCACTTTCATGATAAAATGTATAGATAAAATATATGTATACACCAAAAGATTATAAAAATTTATTAGGAATAAAAGGATTTTCTGACCTTTCTCTTAACACTCATTTTACTTTATATGAAGGATATGTTAAAAATATAAATAGTATTCTCGATAAATTACGAAATGAAGGCCTTGATAAGACTAGCATAGAAGCAGCCGAAATGAGACGAAGATTAAGTTGGGAATACAATGGAATGAAATTACATGAAATATATTTTGAATCTATTTCTCAAGCCCCCAATCCTATAGATCTTAATAGTCGATTAATTACAAAAATAAATGAAGCTTATGGTGACTTTTCAAAATTTTTAGGAATTTTAAAGTCTACTGGTATGGCAAGAGGTATAGGCTGGGTAGCAGTTTTGAAAGAAGACAAGACCGAGGATATCTTTACTGTCTGGTTCGAAGAGCATGACACTGGGATATTTGCTAACTCAAAAGTTTTGCTATGTATTGATATGCTTGAGCACGCATTTATACTAGACTACGGCACAAAGAAAGCAGATTATATAGATTCATTTTTAGAATCTGTAGATTGGAAAATTGTAGAAGATAGATTTGCAAAATAACTTTAATAAAAATAAAAAACTAAATTATGCCTCCAGCATTTAATAATTTTACAACCAAAGCAAAAGAAGCGATAAGAAGAGCTCACGAGATCGCAATAGAGAGAAATCAAAATCATGTTACCCCTCTTCATCTTTTAGCTTCAATATTGATACAAGAAGATAGTATAGTAATACCTATATTAGATAGGATGGGAATAGATTATGTATTACTTCTTGATATCGTTTTAGAAAATCTTGAAGGACATCCTTCAGCGTCTACCGTATCGTCTTCATACCAGATGTATCTGACTCAAGAATTAGCGCAAGCTCTAGATTCTTCTTTAAAACTTGCCAAAGAGATGGGAGAAGAATTTGCTGGGACAGAATATTTATTTTTGGGCATACTGGAAATTAATAGTGGGATAGAAGATATAGTTAATAGATTTAAGATTGATAAAGACGCTGTTAGAAATCTAATTTTAGAATTTAAAAATATTAATATTCAAGATGTGGGGCGGCCAAAAAGAAATAAATATTTAATAAAATATACAAGAAATCTTACTGATCTAGCTAGACAAGATAAACTAGACCCAGTGATAGGTAGAGATAGTGAGATCATGAGAGTAATGCAAATACTTTCTCGCAGGACAAAGAATAATCCTATACTTATAGGTGAGCCAGGAGCTGGGAAGACCGCTGTCGTTGAAGGATTGGCTAACAGGATAGCAAAAAATGATGTTCCAGAGTCTCTTAAAGAAAAAGATATTGTACTTCTTGATCTTGGTATGTTAATCGCAGGTACAAAATTCAGAGGAGAATTCGAAGAAAGACTTAAGCAGATCATGAAAGAGATAGAAAGAAGTGAAGGGAAGATAATATTATTTATTGATGAGATACATACCATAGTTGGTGCTGGAGCAGCAGAAGGGGGAAATGATGTTGCCAATCTTCTTAAGCCAGCTCTCGCAAGAGGAGAAATAAAAGTAATAGGTGCTACAACTATAAATGAATATCAAAAACATATAGAAAAAGACGCAGCTCTCGCAAGAAGATTTCAATCAATATTTATTGATGAGCCAAGTAGTGACGACACATTAGCTATATTAAGAGGACTAAAAGAAAAATATGAATTATTCCACGGGGTTCGTATTACAGATGATGCTCTTCATGCAGCAGTTAATTTATCTGTCAGATATATTACAAATAGATTTCTTCCTGATAAGGCTATAGATCTTATAGATGAAGCAGCATCAAGCATGAAGATCTCTCTTGAGAATAAGCCCCCAATACTTGAAGATGCACATAGGAAAATTCTCAAGCTTCAAATAGAAAAAGAAGCTTTGTTAAAAGACATCTCTCAAAGTGAGAAGAAAGATCCAGAACTCTCTTCAAGATTAAAAGAAGTAGAATCTGAGATTATAAATGTAAAAGATAGTGTCAAAGAGTTAGAAGCTCGCTGGACAAATGAAAAGAAAATATTAGATGAAGTAGCTAATATTAGGAAAAAGCTTGATTCTCTTCGAGCTGAAGCTGAAGTTAAAGAATCTGTGGGAGACTTGGCTAAAATTGCTGAGATTAGATATGGAGAAATGCCAAAGCTGACAAAAGAATTAAATGAAAAAATAGAAAAATTAAAAAAGACTCAGAAAGTCCGAAGGGTCTTAAGAGAGGAAATAAGAGAAGAAGATATCGCAGAAGTAGTATCTCGTTCCACAGGTATACCACTTTCTCGTATGCTTGAAGCAGAGCAAGACAAGCTTAGTAGAATGGAAGATGAGCTTTCAAAAAGAGTTGTTGGCCAAAAAGAAGCTATTAATAAAATATCTGATGCAGTGCGTAGAGGTAGAGTTGGTATTGGTGATCCGAATAAGCCAATAGGATCATTTATGTTCCTTGGTCCGACTGGAGTAGGTAAAACAGAACTAACAAAAGCTCTAGCAGAATTTATGTTCAATGATGAGAAGGCTCTCATTAAAGTAGATATGAGTGAATATATGGAAAAGCATTCCGTATCAAAATTAATAGGCTCACCTCCGGGATATGTTGGTTATGAAGAATCTGGACATTTATCAGAAGCCGTCAGACACAGGCCATATTCTGTAATTTTATTTGATGAAGTAGAAAAAGCTCATCCTGAAGTTTTTAATATCTTGCTTCAAGTATTAGACGAGGGAAGATTGAGAGACTCTAAAGGCAGATTTGTGAATTTTAAAAATTCTATTATCGTGCTGACCAGCAATATCGGTTCTCAATTTATTGATAAGATGGAGAAGTATGGATTTTCTAACAATGAAGAAGCCTACAGATATGGTGATATGAAAGAGAAAGTATCTTCTTCTTTAAAAGAATTTTTCAGACCAGAATTTCTCAATCGTATAGATGAGATAATCATATTTGATCTTTTGAAGAAAGAAGAAATAGAAGAGATAGTAGATCTTGAGCTTGCTAAGATAAGAAAAAGACTAGAAGAAAGAGATTTAGAATTAGCTATAACAAAGCAGGCAAAAAGTTTTATTGCCGAAGAGTCTTTTGATACACAGTATGGGGCTAGACCTATTAAGAGATATTTAGAAGCAAATCTTTTAAATAAACTCGCTAAGATAATGCTAGAAAATACACCAAATACAAAGTCTGATATTAAAAAAGTAGTAGAAGTAGATCTAGAGTCCGTTCCCGCTAGGGGCTCCAGCGAGACAAAGAAAGAATTAATAGTAGAGTTAAAAAAAATAAAAAAACAAAAAATAGTTTCTCCAATTCAGATAAAAGAATTAAAGAAGAAATAAGATATTTTTAGTTTTGAAAAAATAAAGAAAATATGATATATTTTCTTTATAAGTCAGTATAGCTCAGTTGGTTAGAGCATAGCACTCATAAAGCTAAGGTCGGTGGTTCGATCCCACCTACTGACACAAATAATATGGAAAAGAAAGAATTAAAAATAATTTCTTTGAATACTTGGGGAGGGCAAGTAGATGGTATTTTAAAATTTTTTGAAAATAATAAAGATATAGATATCTTTTGTTTGCAAGAAATAATCGAAGTGAAAGATGAAGATTTAGAAGACAATGATTTTGCAAGAGAGAATAAAGAAGAGCGGAAAAATCAAGATCTCAAATTCTTTAGTAATTTAAAAAGTGTTTTACTAGATCATAATTCTTTTTTTCGTCCACACTATAAAGATCATTTTGGTCTAGCTATTTTTGTAAAAAAAGATTTAGAAATATTAGAAGAAGGAGAAGTTTTTGCTTATGGTGGTGGTGATTCAATTAATCACGAGCATAATCATCCTAGAAATGTCCATTTTATAAAATTAAGCATTAATAATAAAAATATTAACATTTTAAATTTTCATGGACTTTGGACAGGTGGAGGAAAAGATGATACAGAAGATAGAATAAAGCAATCAGAAAATATTATTAACTTTTTGAAAACTCTAGAAGGGGAAATAGTTTTGTGTGGTGATTTTAATCTGAATCCAGATACTGAAAGTATAAAAATGATAGAAGATACTGGTCTTAAAAATTTAATTAAAGAAAATAATATAACTACAACTAGAACTAGAACTTCTCTCTATTCAAAGAGGGAAGTCAGCCCATTCGCAGATTACACTTTTGTCTCGAAGGGTGTAGAAGTAAAATCATTTGAAATAATGCCTGATGAAGTCTCAGATCACGCTGCGATGAGGGTGGTTATTAATGTATGAAAATATTAACTTGGAATCTAGGTTTGTATTCTTGGTGTAAATTTTATAAAAATTTTAATTTAAAATTGAATGGAGAAAAAGTTGAACATGAATATTTCCAAAAACAATATGCAAATTTTGTTGCAGATTTTATTAAAAAAGAAAATCCAGATATCTGCTTTTTACAAGAGTTTTACACTTTAGAAGATATTGAAATATTAAAATTTTTATTAAAAGATTATTTTGTAGAGTACAAGATTTTAAATAGTTGGTATCACAAACATTCTATTTTAGTGTTGAGTAAGTCAGATACAAATATAGAAGAGATAAGAGATACAGGTTTTTATAAAATAGAAAGTCTTAATTTTAAATTTATTCCAGTTCATCTTAATTCTTTCTCTGCGGTAAAAAGATTAGATCAGTTAAAATCTTTAGAAAAAACTTTTGTAGATATAGATTGTATTTTGGGCGATACCAATTTTTGGTCTTATAAAAATTATTTTTTATTTAATAGAGATAGAATAGGTTATAAATTATTAATAAATAATAATTTTAAGTATATAGAAAATGACATTGGATATACAAGTAAATTTTTATTAAATTTTGATAGAGTTTTTTATAAAAATAACAACAGTAAATATTCTTTAGAAGTGAAGAAAGTATCAAGAAAATTAATGGATCATTATCCTGTTTTAATTTATATAAATTAATTCTTGTTGCGGAACCGGGATTCGAACCTGGGTTTCAAGGTTATGAGCCTTGCGAGTTACCTTTACTCCATTCCGCTATATTTTAGCGTATATAATAATACCATTTTAAATATATTTTTGCAAATTAAGGTGGAATATGTTAAAATACTTTTCGTAAGTTTGTAAAAATGCAGTGGTAGCTCAGCTGGTTAGAGCACCGCCCTGTCACGGCGGGGGTCGAGGGTTCGAGTCCCTTTCACTGCGCAGAAA
>CAZNZR010000014.1:0-2059 GCA_964577655.1 uncultured Candidatus Saccharibacteria bacterium
TGTAGAGGTGTAGATATAACTATAATTTGTTGTCGCAGCCAATTTTGTCCCATCAGCTGACGAAGCTACGATTCTCCAGTATTTTTGACCAGCATTTTTTTGTTCTGCCCACCCATTTGCTGCCATTGAAGTGATAATAGAAAACGACATAGCAACTAAAATTAATAATGAGAAAACAGTATTTTTTAGTAGATATTTCATATAATATATTTTAAATAATAAAAAAATGCTAAATTTGGCAATAAAACTGCTAAATTTAGCACCCATGAATATATTATATATTAAAATCTGTAAATTTAAAAAGAAATACTGTGGATAAAATGATTCTATATAAGTATCTTATAGCTACCTACTATTGAGGCTGTTTCTGCCCTTAAGATATTTCGTCCTAAATTTATGGTTTTTATTTTGTATTTTGCAAATATTTCCCTTTCCTTTTCTGTCCAACCACCTTCTGGACCGATAAGGATATGCGTAGAAGCAGTCTCCCCTTGGGAGTGGTTGGAGAGATCAGTATTTATATCTAGCACACCTACTCTATTTATACCCCCTTTTGATTCTAGATCTTTTAATAAATCTTCTAATTTTATAGGATGATTTAATTTCGGTATATTCCCCCAGCCAGATTGTTCTATAGCTTCTTTTATTATTTTTTCCCCTCTTTCTCTATTCCAGCTAGCTATATTTTTCTTTTCTACCCTGTCAGATATTATTGGTATAAATTTTAAAACTCCTATTTCTGTACATTTTTCTAATACTAGATCTAAATTATCTCTTTTTATAAGAGAGAAACACAAAGTTAGGCTCTTTCCATTTTCTTCTTGAGACAGATTTTCTTTTTGGCTTACCAGCTCGAGCACAGCTTTCCCCTTCTCAAGAAGAGAAAGACAATATATGTAATCGATATTGTTAGAGCTGTTGAAGAGTATAAGACTTTCACCTTTTTTAAATCGGAGGACATTATTCCATTGATGTAATAAACTTTTTTCTTTTATTTCTATCTCTTCACCAAGAGGTTGCTCTATAAAGAATCTGTGTAACTTCATATTTTGAATTTATGAATTATGATAAATCTACACAAAACAATAAGACATTGCAAACATTATAAAAGACAACATTTACAAGCCCCTTTTGGAAAGATTTTATTTTATAAAAGACATTAATATAAACGACAGATTATTATATAAATTATAAAAGACAGTTATCCACAATTATTTTTATTTAAGCGCTTGCAAATATTTTAATGTCGTTTATACTTATAAGTAGGGTGAGCAGCTTAGGATAAAAGCACCACCCGGCTTACGGGAAAAATATAAATAATATCCTCGCAAGCTGGTACTCACCAAACAGTTCATTACACAAAGAGCGAAAAGCTCAAAAAAATAATAGCACCCAAACTTATATATTTATGTCTTTTATAAAATCTAAAAGACATAACTCATCTTTTATCTATTTCTTATAATTTTTAGATAAAAGATCTTATGCATTAATATGCATCTCAAATACTAGAGGATGATACCTCTTTAAAAACAATCAATTTGTATTTCGTGTCCAGCGACCTCTACTAAAGTGAAAATAGTATAGCTCGCTGGACATGAGAAGACTCTAAAACTTCCCAATCATGTCCAGCGACAGGTAGAGCCATTTGCTCCCGGCTGTAATTATGGGGAGTTTTTTATTTGAGTTTATTATATATTATGTATATTTTTCAAATAAAAAAGCCGCCCATAGAGACGGCTTAAAACTCTTTATTTATAGAGCGTTTAACATGTTTACTATCTTGGAATATAGTAAGCTATGCTCCCTTTTGTAATTCCTATTGAAATCTCTTCTTTCAAAGATTTGTTGAACCCCAAGAGCCACGAATATGATTCCAAGAGTCCCTGCTGGCCAGAGATTTTGTATATTTTTACCAGCTAAGAACTCATGTCTTAACCAGAAAACACAGACCACTCCTACAACAATTGTCAGTATAGACAATGCTATATTTTGCGGTTCTATTCTTTTTAGCTCTTTTAAGAGCTCAGCGCCCTCTTCTTCTGACAAATTCTTAGCATTT
>CAZNZR010000014.1:2159-9336 GCA_964577655.1 uncultured Candidatus Saccharibacteria bacterium
TTAAATATGAAAGAATAATTCTATTTAGAAACTAAAAACATTCTATCAAGTATGTTATTTTTGTCAAGTTGCGTTTTTTATTAAAAAAGCTTTATAATATAAGGGAATTCTTAGAATTCGTTTTTTAAAATTTTTTAACAAAAAGCGAATATAAAGAATGTGCGCATATTAGTAAATTAAATTTAAGATAATCCTAGGAAACTTATCTTAAAAGTTTTAAAAAACAAATTTTAAATTAAATAAAAATATGAATAAAGTAGCACTTGCAGAAGAGATTAATAAAGTATTGAATACCTCAAAGGCAGAAGCTGAGAGAGTAGTAGAGGCTTTATTTGACTCTATCGTTCATGCTCTTAAAAAAGGAGATGAAGTATCAGTAGCTGGATTTGGAAAATTTTCTGTGAAAAACAGAAAAGCTCGTGAAGCTAGAAATCCAAAGACTGGTGAGACTGTGAAAGTTCCAGCATCAAAAGCTGTAAAGTTTTCAGTTGCTAAAGCTCTTAAAGAAGCTGTAAAGTAATTTACATATAATCTTTGAACAAAAATAAAACCGGCTATAAAAATAGTCGGTTTTGTTTTTATTTTTTATAGTTTCTATTTTAGACTCTTTGTGATATAGTATGAAAATACTGAAAGAAAGAATGATTGTAAATGATAGAAACGAAAAGGAAACTTTATTATTAACGAATTTTTTGAATTTTAAATATAATTTAATATTATGCTTATACCAACAGTATTAGAAAAAACACAAAATGGTGAGCGTGCTTACGATATCTACTCTCGCCTATTAAAAGAAAGAATTATATTTTTAGGAGAAGCTATAGATGAACATACTACTTCTTTGATAATCGCGCAGTTACTATTTCTAGAAGCAGAGGATCCAAAGAAAGATATTATTATGTATATTAATTCACCTGGTGGTTTAGTTTCTGGAACTTTAGCTATTATAGATACTATAAAACACATTAAATGTGATGTTTCTACAGTGTGTGTTGGATTAGCGGCTAGCGGAGGAGCTTGGTTATTATCTTCGGGAACAAAAGGAAAAAGATTTGTATTGCCTCATGCTGAAGTTATGATTCATCAACCACTAGGAGGCGCTGAAGGACAGACAACAGATATATTAATTACCGCTGAACAATATAGAAAGCATAGAGAAATATTAGCAGAGATGATGGCAAAGAATTGTGGTCAGTCAAAAGAAAAAGTATTAAAAGATTTAGAGAGAGATTATTGGATGAGTGCAGAAGAAGCTAAAAAGTATGGTATCGTCGATGATATTTTAAAACCAAAAAAGAAATAATTTTTATTTTTACTAATTAAACTCAAACTGATATTCTCCTCCCTAAATTTTTAGGGAGGTAAAGATGGAGAAAAATTTTTCTAGAGAGTGATATTGGGGAGAGTTCTAAAACTTATGAATATATTTTTAATTTATACAATGATAGCTGGTATTGCAGGTGTCGTCCTAGGATATGTAGGAAGACATTATATGGCTTTACTTAAAAGGAATTCTATAGAGAGTGAGCTTGAGGAAAAGATTCTAGAAGCTAAGAAGCAAGCCAAAAGGATAGAAGAAGAAGCTCTACAGACTTCTCTTGAAATAAAGCAAAGGCTTGATAAGACTGAGTCTAGACTTGATAAAAAAGAAGACGAATTAGAGAGTAGAGAAGAGGCGGTAAAATTAGAAAAAGAAAAGCTCTATTCTGCCGCAGAAGAAATAAAAGAAATAAAAGAAAGAGTTTCTCAAAAAGAAAAAAATATAGACAAAGAGCTTGAAAAGGTGGCTGGGCTCACAGAAGAAGAAGCTAGAAATATATTAATAAAAAGAATAGAAAAAAATAATGAAGAAGATCTTAAAAGTCGTATTCTAAAGCTCTCTCGAGATGGTGAACAGAAGCTTGAAGAAAAAGCGAAAGAGATATTGATAACCTCGATTCATCGCATGGCTAATTCTAATATCACAGAATTTATGTCTAGCTCTATAGAGATAGAAGATGAAGAGATAAAGGGTAAAATAATTGGTAAAGAAGGAAGGAATATAAAAGCTTTTGAGAGGGCAAGTGGTGTAGAAGTATTAGTAGATGAGATACCAAACGCTATTGTGATCTCTTGCTTTGATCCTGTGCGAAGAGCTATCGCTAAGAATGCTCTAGAAATGCTTATTAAAGACGGAAGGATTCAGCCAGTTAAGATAGAAGAATTTTTAGAAAAATCCAAAAAAGATTTAGGCACATTTATGCGTAAAAAAGGTGAAGAAGCTGTAATGGAGATTGGATTGCTTAATATTCCTGATGAGATATTACCTATATTAGGCAGACTTTATTTCAGAACTAGTTACGGACAAAATGTTCTTGATCATTCTATCGAGATGGCTCATATTGCAGGTATGCTCGCAGAAGAGCTCGGGGTGAATATTCAAGTGGCAAAAGCGGGAGCCCTGCTTCATGATATAGGGAAAGCTGTCGATCATGAAGTTGAAGGTACTCATGTAGAAATAGGAAGAAGAATATTAGCAAAATATGGCGTCGACGAGAGAATTATTCTAGCTATGCAAGCTCATCACGAAGAATATCCTTATGAGACAGTCGAGTCTATAATAGTCCAAGTCGCAGACGCTATATCTGGAGCTAGACCAGGAGCAAGGAGGGATTCTGTAGAAAATTATATTAAGAGATTAACAGATTTAGAAAACATTGCCTTAAGCTTCATGGGAATAGATAAAGTTTATGCTTTGCAAGCTGGAAGAGAAGTCAGAGTTTTTGTAGAACCAAAAATAATTAATGATCTAGAAGCTATTAATTTAGCAAGAAATATAGCCTTAAGAATACAGTCTGAAATCAATTATCCTGGTGAAATCAAAATTAATGTGATTCGTGAAAGTAGAGTTATAGAATTTGCTAGATAAAAATACTTTTGTTTTTATTTTAAATAGTTTTTGTTAAGTTTGTTAATAATCTAGCTTTTCTTTTATCTTTTATTTTGATATATTCATTGTTGAATGAAAAACTTTTATATTAAATTAACTATATTAGCTATCTCCCCTTTAGTCTGTGGGTCTTTTTTTGTATCAGCACAAAGCACTTCTACTCAATCTATAAAAAGTAAAGAAGTTACTCAAGTTGAAGTTTCTCTACCTATAGAAAAAAGCGATTTTTTGTTATTTTATGGAGTCACCAGTGATGAAGATGTAAATTCTAAGATAGAAGAACTCAGATCAGAGTTTATCTCTAAATATAAAGATTTAAAGAAAGAGTATAAAGATTCTTTTGATGCTATTGTAAAAGATAAAGAGTTATCCCCTATCGTTTCTCTGGAGCCAGCACAAGATACAAAGGCTATAAATAATAAAGAGATCAAAAAAGAAATTTCTAAGAACATAAAAACACAAGTAGTCCCCACGGTTAAAAAATATATTTTAAATGAAAAATCTCAAGATGAAGAAGATATTATTCCAGCATCAGTGAACATTGTTAATGATAAATCTAGTATACACATAGAAAATAGTAGTTGGTTCCAAAAAGTAAAATCTTGGTTTAATTGGTAAAAACTCCTTATAAAATAAGGAGTTTTTATATGGACACATCATTTTATATTATTTAAAAAATGGCTGTGCCATTTGTAGCTGTAATCAGCGAAAAATGGTGCGGCGTAGGAGAATCGAACTCCTGTCTCATCCTTGGCAAGGACGTGTTCTACCACTAAACCAACACCGCATTACATGTGAAACATTTTAACATAAAATTTTTCTTTTTACCACTCTATTTCTTTTATTTTATTTTCTTTTAAATATTTATTACATTTAGAAAAATGTTTACATCCAAAAAATCCATTGCGTGCAGAAAATGGAGAAGGATGAACTGATTCTAATATTAAATGTCTTTTAGAATCTATAAGACATTTTTTACTTTTCGCATAATTCCCCCAGAGCATAAAGACCAAATTGTCTTTTTGATCTGATAAAGTTTTTATTATAAAATCTGTAAATTCTTCCCAGCCTTTATCTCTGTGTGAAGCAGGATTATGAGCTATTACAGTTAATATTGCATTTAATAAAAGAACCCCCTGCTCTGCCCAATTTTCTAGATTACCATTATTGAAACCTTTTTTTGTATTCAGATCATTTTCTATCTCTTTATAAATATTTTTAAGAGAAGGTGGAATTTTTATATTAATCGGCACAGAGAAAGATAGTCCATGGGCTTGTCCTTCGTCATGATAAGGGTCTTGCCCTAATATTATGACTTTTACTTTAGAGAAAGGAGTCAGATCTAAAGCTTTAAAAATGTTTTTTCCTTCAGGAAAGACTTTTTTAGTTGAATATTCTTTTCGGATAAAAGAAGCCAGTTCCTTCCAGGATTCTTTTTGAAAAAAGTCTTGTAATACAAGCTTCCATTCATTATTTATCTTTATTTCTTTCTCATTATTTTTAAGATCCATATTATATTTATTATTTTAACATAAAGACAAAAAAGTGCCTTAAAAGACATTGTATTAAAGTCATTTTGCTTAAAACAGTGGAAAAGACAGTGTATATGTGTATAAAGGACATCCAGTATATGTCTTTTTATAAAGTATTAGTGTCGTTTACAAAATATTTTAATTAGTCGTTTAGCTTGAATAGTTCAAATTTACCTTGTAAAACAACACTTATTTAACAGGCCTATTTTTTAATGGTTTTTTTATGTGCATTATTATAAAATATAATCATAAAGTGTTTCACATGAAACAATTATTATACTTTTTAGTATAAACAGAGTCTTAATTATAGTTTCATGTGTAAATTTTGGGTTACTTTTTGATAGTTTTTCTATAATTATTAATAAATATTTCATGTGTAACAGATATTTTGTGTTAAGATTATATTAGAAATATAAATTAATTAATTATGGCAGAGCATAATGAAATAGGTAAAATAGGCGAAAATATAGCTGTGAAATTCCTCCAAGATAAAGGATTTAATATAATTGATAGGAATTTTCATGTGAAAGGAGGCGAAATAGACATAATTGCTACGAAAAATAGCCTAAATTTTCATGTGAAACTAGATAATATCTATTTTGTAGAAGTAAAATCTAAGAAAGTAAATTCTTTTAATGATATAAAAGACATGTCTTTTAGACCAGAAAATAATCTTACTTTAACAAAAAGAAGAAGAATTTTAAAAGCGATTAAATTTTATTTAAACAAAAATAAAATAGTAGAATCAGATATTAATATTTGCGTTTTAGCTGTAATTGTCTTTTTAGAAGAAAAATCTAAAAAAGCAAAGGTAAAAATATACGAAAATATGCCTCTATACTAAATTTATATCTTTTTATATATTATAATTAAATAATAATAAAAAAGATAATAATCTAATGAAGAAACTTTTTAAATTTGCGGTGAAACATTTTAAGACTTTATCTTTTGTCTTCGGATTTGTACTGGACTTATTTTTGTTACCAAAGACGACATCTCCATATTATATATGGATTGGACCTATTGATATAGGGATAGTTTTACTTTTTATAATTCTACGACAATTCTTCAGAAGAATACTTAATAAAAGAAAGAAAAACCTCAAGCAAGATCTCAAAAAAGCTGATAAAAAAGAAAAAGGAGCAATAGAAGAAAAAAGAATGAAAGGTTCTCCTTTTTTAGAAAAAATGAACAATTCAGCAACTTATCTAGTATCCTTTTTCTTAGGGACATTACTTTCTCATACTTTAGTTTATTACTTTAGAAGTACTGATCCATTCCAGATGTGGCCAATATTCGCAATAGTTATAGTGGCTACACTAGCTAATGAATTTTTATATGGAATTGTCCCAGATATACTTTTGTTTTTTGTAGCTTTGACTTTTTATTTTATATTTAATGTTCCAATCGCTCTTAATAAAGTAAATAATAATACTTTTCTTATCTCTATCTTAGTTTCTGTTATAGCTACTTCAATAATTACCACATTCTTGCAGAGAATATATCTTTCTAAGAAAGAATTTATAATGCTTATTCTATTTTCTATATTTTTTCCATTTTTACTACTTAGACTTTATTATATAAACTATATTCCAGCTGTACCACTCGCTCTCGGGGATTCAGGATTTTATTCGTCTGTAGATAGATTTAAGACAGAGTCAGGAAAAACCGAATATATAAAAGAAGAAAAAGGTTTAATAGAGAATAAGAAATTTTTCTTTTTAGAAGACGATTATTATTCTTTCGAAACTATAAAAAATGAAAAGGGGATTTATTTCTTTTCTAGTATTATCTCTCCAGCAGACGTCACAGCCCAGATTACTCATTCTTGGGAAAAATATGATTCTGTAAATGAAGCCTGGATCAAGCAGGCAGAGATAAAATATGATGTCTCAGGTGGTAGAGAAGATGGATATAGGGGATATTCTTTTGTCCAAAATATATCTAGCGGATTGTGGAGGGTTAGAGTCTTGGCAGATGAGAGGCTGGTAGGGCTTAAAAAGATAGAAATAAAATAAAAGATATTCTTTAGATAAAATTAAAAAATAGATTTGTAACATGTTTGAGAAAAAGCATTTTTGTGATAAAATTAGTTTTGTTAAATAAATGTCTCGGAGTGTGGTGTAACGGCTAACATTCTGGTTTTGGGTACCAGCGACTCAGGGTTCGAATCCCTGCACTCCGACAAAAATATGAATAAAAAAGATTTTGATTTTATAATAGATGTGAGAACTCTCGAAGAATTTGCTGAAGATCATATAGAAGGCAGTATTAATATCCCTTTGGATGAGATAGCGAATGACTTCAATAATATAGAATTTAAAAATATCTCTAAAGATAAAAATATTTTGTTAGTTTGCCGAAGTGGTGGAAGAGCAGGAATGGCGGAGATGATTTTAAGACAAAAAGGTTTTTCTAATATAAAAAATGGTGGAGGGTTTAGTAGTTGGAAATAATTTTTGCGGTATTGGTCTAGTGGTATGATGCGAGCTTCCCAAGCTTGAGACAGGAGTCCGATTCTCCTATACCGCACTATTTGAATTTAAAAAATAATTTTGTTATATTATCTATCTCTTCCTCAAATGATCGCGAGATTTAACTTATTTTAAATCTTGAGGAAAGTCGGAACACATTCCTCCGTCGCTGTAAGGCTATGGAGGATAAAATGGTAGCGGGTAACGCCCGTCCGCCGCGAGGCGAGAGTTGCGAACAGTGA
>CAZNZR010000015.1:0-7409 GCA_964577655.1 uncultured Candidatus Saccharibacteria bacterium
AGATTTGAAAAATATTGAGATATATGTTATTATTTGGGTCTTATTAGTTATTTTAAAAATTTAAAAATATGAATGAAAATGAATCCATGATGGGCGAAAATCAAATCTATGAGATATCTTATATATTTGACAGTCGCTTAGATGAGGCAAAAGCTTTAGAAAAAGCAGAGAGCCTTAAGAAAGACATCGCTTCTCTAGGCGGAAGCTTCATTTCAGAAGAAACTCCATACATGAGGGAGCTCTCTTATGAGATGACAAGAGTCGTCAATAATATCAATGTCAGATTTTCTGAAGGATATTTTGGCTGGACAAAGTTTGAGCTTCCAGCGGACAAGATAGAGGATATTAATAAAAAATTAAAATTAGATGAAGAAGTCGTCCGATTTTTAATCTTAAAAGCAGAAAAAGGTAATGATGTATTTACAAAAGATAAATCGGTAGTCAAATCAGATCCTACTGTAGCATCTATAATTAAAGAAGGTGTAGCAGAGGATGTAAATATTGATACCACAAAAGAAGCAGAGAGTAGCGAGATTGAAGAAGCGCCTATAGAGGTCGCAGAAGATACTGTAGAAACAGAAGAAAAATAAAATTTATAAAAATACAAATTGTGATATAATTTCTTTGTATTAGTATTAAAACTTAAGTAATCAAAAATAAATATATGTATCTAAACAAAGTAATGTTATATGGCAATTTAACAAGTGAACCAGATCTAAGATCTATGCCCAATGGCAATAAAGTAGTATCTTTTGGTCTAGCTACCAATCGTTCTTATAAAGACGCCACAGGAGCTAGAAAGGAGATAGCTGACTTTCATAATGTTGTAGCCTTTGGAAAGTTAGCGGAAATATTTGCCCAGTGGCTTAAAAAGGGTAAACCAGTATATATAGAAGGTAGAATCCAAACCAGAAGCTGGGATGACGCGAATGGTGGAGGAAAAAAGTATCGTACAGAGATTATAGCTGAGAATTTCCAATTTGGTGCTGCTGGGAAGCCTGGAGACTCAAGTTCTTCTCAAGATGAGAAAGAAAATTCACCAAAAGGCGAAGGATTAGAAGAGCTAGATACTATAGACTATGGAGATAGTGAAGTAAATCCAGACGATATTCCTTTTTAATCTAAAATAGAGCAAAAAGATAATAGGTGTAGAATAGATTTGGCGAGAGAATAAGTAAAATAAAATTATGAAAAATAAAAAACAAGATTACTTTAAGGAGAATAATATAAAAGTAGATTATAAAAGTATAGATCTACTTGCAAAGTTTATTAATCCTCACGGAAGAATTTTAGGGAGAAGAAAGACAGCTCTTTCTGCTAAGAATCAGAGAGCTTTAGCAAATGCTATCAAGAGAGCTAGATTCATGGGATTGCTTCCATATGTGGCTAGGTAATATTAGCTAAGACAATTACTGCAATATTTTTTGCAGTTTTTGTTTTTTATAAAAATGAATTTAAAAAAATTATGCATCCAAAAAAAGAAAAAACATTTGTCATCTTAAAGCCAGACGCAGTACAGCGAGGGCTTATAGGCGATATTATAAAAAGATTTGAAAAGATTGGACTAAAAATAGTAGCTATGAAAATGATTGTGGCTACGAAAGAGCAAGCTCTAGCTCATTACAATAAAGACGAAGTTTGGCTTGTTGAGAAAGGAGAGAAAAATGTTATAGCGAATAGGCAAGCCATGGGATTACCTATAGAAAAATCTGCTTTAGAATACGGAAAAGATATTTTAAATGGATTAGTAGAATATTTAGTATGCTCACCGGTAGTTACTTTTGTATTGGAAGGAAATAATGCTCAAGCTGTAGTTAAGAGACTAGTTGGAAGTACAGAGCCAGCGACAGCAGATACTGGAACCATAAGAGGAGATTATAGTCTTGAGACTTATATGTTATGTGATGCTGATGGTGGAAGGGCGGTGAGAAATCTGATTCATTGCACAGACCCAAAAGATGGTCCTGATGCAGCAGAAAGAGAGATCGGGGTCTGGTTTAAAGAGGAAGAAATCATAAAGTGGAAATCTATCAACGAAAAAATGCTTTATGATATTGACTTAAATGGACATCTAGAATAGATCTAAATATAAAAAAGATTTAGTCAAATTTGCATTAATTTTTGCTAGAGATAATATATAGATAGGATACTTAATTAAAATTTATCTTTGTAAGTATCTCTGGGGTGATGAGATATTGTGATAGTCCCGTGGGATTATACGTTCTCTACCCACTTTAATAATTTTATTAAAGGTAGATACACATTAAGTGTCCTCGTAATAACTCCGCCGACAAAGCGGAGTTATTACTTTTTATGATATACTTTTATAGAAACATTAAATCTATATGAATAGTGAAAACCCACATTTTGAAAGCTTTTTACACAATAGAATGGTGGAGGCTAAAGAAGAAGTTAAAAGAATTAAATCTATAGTAGAAAAAAAAGGTTTTATACCAAAAGAATATAGGGGGCGAATGGATGCTAATCGCGTATTAGAATATCATGAAAATAATTTTAAAGAATTACAAGAAAAGATTAATGGAATTTTACAAATAAATTTTAATAAATTTCTTCTTGAAAAAGAAGGGCACGCTATTTATCTAGCCAAAGACTTTCTTCACACCATAAGACAATTTGCTTATATAAATAATTTTCTTTACTTGATAGACGAACAATTTAAGAAAGAAATAATCTCTTTTACTGATACAAGAGTTTATAAATTAAAAAATAAAGATATAAAAGAGCAATTCTTAATACTAAGGAAGTATTTTGAGATAGAAGATTTTATAAAAGAGAATTCTACATCTCTTACCAATTCTTCTTTAGAAGCAAAAAGAGTGACAGAGAAGAGAGCTAAGTCAAATAAACATTCATCTCTAGATGTGTATGATAATAAAAGATTATTATGGCGAAAATAAAAATAAATTTTGCAGGTGGAGCGAATACCCCGACAGGATCTAATTTCCTTCTTGAGGTTGGCAAGAAAAAGATTTTAGTAGATTGTGGGCTTTATCAAGGAGAAAAGATTGCAGAGGATGAGAATAGAGAAGATTTTAGTTATAATCCCAAAAGTGTAGACTTTTTATTCATAACCCACGGGCACTTAGACCATGTAGGTAGAATACCAAAATTAGTAAAAGATGGATTTGGTGGAGAAATATATTCTACAGAGGCGACAAGAGATATAGCTGATTATGTACTTAAAGATTCTGTTGGTATATTAACAAAAGAAGCGGATAGAGAAGGTCTACCTCATCTTTATGAGGTGGAGGATATAGATAAAGCTTTATCACTTTGGAAGCATGTAAGATATCATCAAGAATTAATAATAGATTCAGAGGATTCTTCTGTCGGACAAATTAAAGTAACTCTTTATGACTCGGGACACATATTAGGTAGCAGTATGATAGTTTTTGAGATTAAAGGTAAAAGAATAATGTTCACTGGAGATCTTGGCAATTCTCCTTCTCCGTTATTAAAGGATACTGAGATTATAAAAAATGTAGATTATTTAATTATAGAAAGCGTATATGGAGACAGGAATCATGAAGATGTAAATGATAGGATTAATATCCTTAAAAATACTATTAAAAAAGCTATAGAAAGAAAAGCTGTTCTTATGATACCTGCTTTTTCTATAGAGAGGACACAAGAGCTAATATTTATTTTTAATCAAATGGTGGAACATAAAGAGATACCTCTAATTCCGGTCTATTTAGATTCACCGCTTGGCATAAATATTACTAAAGTTTATAAGAAGCATGAAAAAGATTTTAATGAGAATGTAGAATCTCTTGTTCGAAAAGGGGAAGATATATTTTCTTTTGCAGGACTTACCATTACTAAGACAGGAGAAGAGTCAAAAGAAATAAACAATTCTCCAAATCCTAAAATAATAATAGCTGGATCGGGCATGAGTAATGGGGGGAGGATAGTTCATCATGAAGCCAGATATCTTCCTGATCCTAAAAACATTCTACTGCTTGTTGGCTTTCAAGCTGCCGGAACATTGGGTAGAAAATTACAAGATGGATTAAGAAATGTAAAAATATTTGGAGAGAACATTAAAGTCAATGCAGAAGTTGTAAATATTTCAGGTTTTTCAGCGCACAAGGATTCAGATGGGCTTGTAGATTTTGTAAATCAGATGGGACATTCTTTTAAAAAGATTTTTGTTGTATTAGGTGAGCCAAAAAGTCAGAGATATTTAGCGCAGAAGTTAATCGACTTTTATAATCTTCCTGCTACGGTTCCTAATATTAATGAGGAAGTTATTATAGAAGTCTAATAATTATCGTGTTATAATTTAGTTAATTATTTTAACTTTATGGATTATCAAAAAAAAATAGTAATATCGGTCTCTGGTGCAGCAGAAGTCTCACATTGTGGTCCTGAAGCTTTAAATATCGCCAAAGAGCTTGGTCGGGAAATTGCAAGACAAGGCTGTGTACTTTCTACAGGAGCAACTAGTGGATTCCCCCACGCTTCTGCCCAAGGGTATAAGGAAGCCAGAGGTATTTTTTCTTTAGGTCTTTCACCAGCTGCAGACGCAAAAGAGCATACAGATCTATATCTTTTACCACTAGATTCATGTGATGTTATTATTTATACAGGATTTGGTTTTCCAGTGAGAGATATTATGCTTACCAAAAGTTCTGACGCTATGATTATTGGTTGTGGAAGGATAGGAACTATACATGAATTTACAGTTGCTTTTGAGGCTAATATGCCAATTGGCATACTTGAAGGCTCTTGGGCTACGGATGAAGTGATAAGAGATATTATAAGAAATAGTAACAGGACAAACCCTAATATTGTTTTCGATTCTAATCCGAAAAGGATGATCGAAAGATTAGTCGCTATGGTGAAGGAACAAAAAGAAAGAAGAGAGCTAGGGGATATAGATATGGTAGAAGAATTAAAGGCAAAAGTGTAAAATAAAACCTCCTAAATTTTAGGGAGGTTTTATTTTTTATTTTAAGTTATTTTACTGCTTCTACTATTTTCTTAAATACTTCATTATGATTTTCTGCGAGGTCTGCTAGGATCTTCCTGTCGAGCTTGATATCTTTTTTCTTTAGCGCATTTATGAATTTGCTGTATGTTGTGCCTAGCTCTCTCAGACCTGCATTCATACGAACATTCCACAGCTTTCTCATATCGTTCTTTTTATCTTTTCTGTGAGCAAACGCATGAGCTCCTGCTTTTCTTAAAGCTACTTTTGCTTCTACTTCTTTTTTACTCCTACCGAATTGATATCCTTTTGCTCTTTTTAGCACATTTCTCCTGTGCTTCATTGCTATTTTACTTCTTTTTACTCTAGCCATATTTTTATTAATTATTAATTATTATTTTAAGAGTCCAGGTAAGAATCTAGACTTAGATTTACTAGTCATACCAAATTCACGCATCTTCCTGCCGGCAAGCTGCTTAACTCTTGCTTGTCTTGCATTAAAGTGATTAAATCCAGGCTTTCTACCAAGTATTTTTCCAGTCTTAGTCACTTTTAGTCTTTTTAATAAAGATTTATTTGTTTTCATGTTCCCTATCTTATCACATTTATTTCATTTTTTCAAGCACTACTATGTAGGATTTGTTTCCTACTTTTTTTACGGGCTCAGCTATTTTGTATTCGCAGGGGATTATAGCCAATATTCTGTTAAGTCTTTCTCGTAAGAAACTATCTTCCATATACTTAGTCCTGCCCTTTAACTGAAGCTCAATTTTTACTCTATGGCTTTCTTTAAGCCACTCTGCCGCTCTTTTTGCTTTTATCATGAGATCATTATCACTAATCTCTACGCTTATTTGTATATTCTTCGTTTCACTACTTACCTGCTTACTTTTTACTTCTTTTTTCTTTTTACTCATTTCATATGTATGTTTTCCGTAGTCAGCTATTTTACAGATCGGAGGATTAACGCTTGAAGATACTTCTATTAGGTCAAGTCCGGCTTCTACGGCAAGTCTAAGAGCTTCTTCTTTTGATATTAGACCAAGATTTTTGCCATTTTGATCTATGACGCGCATCTCAAAAGCGCGTATCTGATTATTGATACTAACTTTATTTAAATTTCTTTTTTGGAAATTTGAATTTTGATTTGTAGCATTACTATTACTACTAAAATTTCTAGTAGGTATGTATGGTTTTTTTATCATTAGTTTTTCTTTTCTTCTATTTTGTGTTTTTTCCCAATTTTACTAAAAATAAATATATAAAGTATTTCAAGTATGCCAAGTGTGTTTATAATTAACAATATTATAAACCAAGCCCTACTTCCACTTCTAGCTGCCTTCCAGAGAGCTAGACCTTTCCAGATGATGGTCCATATTATTATCATTAATAATATAATTAATACTATTGTTGGTATTTGTGGTGTCATATAAAATATAATTATTATATATAATATACCATAAATACACTTTTTAATACAGATTGTGGACATGATAAGAAAAAATGCGAACATTATTAAAACCTTTATAAATGATTGGTCTATCTTTTTCAAAAATAATCCAATAGATATAAATTATAATAATTTATTTAATAATTCCAATAGTTTAAGTAGTGATAAGGTATCACAATGTTAGTATTGAATATATATTAAAAATAATAAAAAGCTATTCCTAATTTTAATTAAAAATAGCTTTTTTGATTTTAGTTTGTGAATTATTTTTCTTTTTCAAAAATCAACCCCATTTTCCAACCTTTGAAAACTTTCAAATCTTTTACTTTTTGAAAGTAAGTGCTGTACAACATCTTTTCTGCTGACAGAATTATTAATTTATTTATAAATAATTCGTCACCCATATAACACTCAAAATGTGCCGGTGATTCAGCGGAATTCGCTTTTTCTTTGATTTTTAATCTAAGAATGATAAGTTTTTTTATGTCATCATTAGCTATAAAAATCCTATCAAAAGTATTTTCTGAAGGAAGTTCTTTTTGAGGTTCCTTTTTTGAAACTTCTTCTTGTGTTATAGAGTTTAATTCTCTTACAACATCAGAAATAAAATTATCTCCTAATCTTTCCATTGTTACTATATTTTAATGATTAAAGTATAAATTACCATTACTATAATATTATATATAACTATCTATGTCAAGTTTGTGGAAGTGGGGGGAGTCGAACCCCCGTGCAAATAATTTTTACAAATGAATCTAGTTTCATATTTAATTTTAGAATTTTTGTCTAGAAATATAAAATTAAAAAAATTTTCTAGCTTAGTATTTTTACATTTCAAAAATTTTCATAAATACAAAAAGAAAATCTTCTACACATGATCTTTATATTGCCCAATCTCCTATGTCATGCAATAAGAGAGGACACCAGAGCGGCTTAATTAAGCGGCTACCGGAGCGAATCCATACGCCATAAATGGTGAACGGATTGCTTTAGCTGTTTTGTTTG
>CAZNZR010000016.1:0-3071 GCA_964577655.1 uncultured Candidatus Saccharibacteria bacterium
ACATTAAATTCTCTTTTCATTCTGTCTACTATAATATCAAGATGAAGCTCGCCCATTCCAGAAATGATAGTCTCATTTGTTTCTGGATCTGAAGACACGCGAAGTGTAGGATCTTCTGTAGTAAGCTTAGAAAGTGCGAGACCCATTTTTTCTTGATCTGCTTTTGTTTTTGGCTCAATACGCATACTGATCACTGGCTCTGGAACTATAATTTTTTCTAAAATTACAGGATGATCTTCATCGCAAATAGTGTCAGAAGTGATAGTGTCTTTAAGACCTACGGCTGCGGCTATCTCTCCTGCATAAACAGTCTTTACTTCTTCTCTATCATTAGCGTGCATACGAAGAATACGCCCGACTCTTTCTTTTTTATCTTTTGTAGCATTGTATACATAGCTTCCTGCTTCGAGTGTTCCAGAATATACACGAATAAATATAAGCTGTCCTACAAATGGATCTGTGGCTAACTTGAATGCTAGAGCAGCAAGAGGAGCTGTGTCAGAAACTTCTAATTCTACTTTTTCTCCAGTTCTTGGATCTATTCCTTTTGGCTTTGCAATATCAAGTGGTGATGGTAGAAAGTCAATAACTGCATCTAGCACAAGCTGAACTCCTTTATTCTTAAGCGCGCTTCCACAATATACTGGGAAAAGTTCATTAGCTATCACAGCATTTCTTATAGCTACCTTTAATTCTTCTACACCAAATTCTTTACCTTCTAGATATTGAGTCATGAGATTCTCATCTGTTTCGACAATCTTTTCTATCATTTCTGCCCTTCTTTCTTTTACCATATCTGCGAACTCAGCTGGAATATCAGAATAAATAACATCTTTTCCTTTATCACCTTCAAAAGTCACATATTTAAGATTGAGAAGATCTATAATCGCAGAAAAATTCTCTTCCTCACCTATTGGTATTTGCATTCTCACAGCTTTTTTAGAAAGTCTATCTAATATAGATTGATATGATTTATCATAATTTCCTCCCATTCTATCTAATTTATTAATAAAGCAAATACGAGGAACATTAGCGTCATTTGCATATCTCCAGTTTGTTTCTGATTGTGGCTCTACACCAGCTACAGAGTCGAAAACCACAACAGCTCCGTCAAGAACACGAAGTGATCTCTTAACTTCAATAGTGAAGTCAATGTGGCCAGGAGTATCAATGATATTGAATCTACATTTCTTTGAATCATCCCCTTTTGGTATGTAAGTTGGAGACCAGAATGCTGTAGTAGCAGCAGAAGTAATAGTAATACCTCTTTCTCTTTCTTGCTCCATCCAATCCATCACCGCCTCACCTTCATGTACTTCACCGATCTTATGTGATACACCTGTATAAAAGAGGATTCTTTCTGAAGTTGTAGTTTTTCCAGCGTCAATATGGGCAATGACTCCAAAATTACGAACTTTATTTAATGGATAATCTCTAGACATAAATTTTATTTTTATTTTTAAAAAATAATTTTTGAAAAATTTTAATTTTGTTAATTATTAATAATATTATCTCGCGAAATGAGCGAATGCTTTGTTAGACTCGGCCATCTTATGCACATCCTCTTTCTTCTTTACTGCAGAGCCTTCTCCGGCAGCAGCAGCGATTAATTCTTCTGCCAATTTCTCATGCATTGGCTTTCCTTTTTTATTTTGAGCTGCATCAATAATCCATCTAGAAGCAAGCAAGAATTTTCTTGATTCACGAACTTCTACTGGGATCTGGTAATTACTTCCTCCGATTCTCTTACTTCGGACTTCAACAGTAGGGCCAGCATTTTGAATAGCTTCTTCAAATACCTCTTTGCCTTCCTTTTTTGTCTTTTCTTTTATAATGTCAAAAGCTCCGTAGACTATTTTTTGTGCTACAGTTTTTTTACCATTTTGCATTATATAGTTAATAAATTTTGAAATCTTCTTGTCATCATAGCGTAAATCGCCTCCGACAGAATTTCTGTTTTTGACTGGTCGTCGCATAAACTTATCTTTTTAGAGTGCCTATATTTCCCAGCGACTTTTCTGGTACTAGCACCTAACTTATTTTTAATAGACTCACATTATAATACAAAATATGTAAAAAAGCAAATAAAAAAACCCTAACTGAAATAATATCAGAAATGAAAACTATACAAACCATCTAATACAAACCCCGATTTTAATTTATTGTAAAGATACAATCTTACAAACCTCTTTGTAGGGGTTTAGGTATTTCCTTATATTAAAATAAAAATATAAATTTATTGCCCCTATAAAGGGGCTGTGCTGAGATATATAAATTAAAGAGAGAAAATTGTTTAGGGTTTAAATTTAAATTATTACAAATAAAAAATAGCCCATAATATAATCGGGCTATTTGTAAAAATAGATACGAGAAAAATTATTTTTATTTTTTATAATAATTCTCGTCAAACCATTTTTTACAGAAAGCTTTTAGGTTTTGACTTTTCTGAAACATCTTTACTAGATTCTCACCTGTGTGAGAGAAGGAGTTTCTTGGTTTAAAAATCTTTTTTCGTAAATATTTAGGAATATGAATATCCCCTGACTCACTAGGAAGATTTTTAAATAAAGTGTATCTGACATTTTCTGTCAGATAATCATTCCATCTTCCCGGCTTTGAAGAGATTATGTACAATAAAAATTCATAATCCTTTCTTAAGTACTCGTGTATTATATAAGTACCGCTGGCCATATTTTTTTTAAAAAAATCTTCTAATTCTTCTGCAAACTTTTTGAGCTCTGGCGAGAGAACGATCCTTCTAGATTTCCTCTTTTCCATTTTTAATTATTTGTGTGTGATGAATATTTTTACCAAAATTATACTATCACAATAATATTTCTCTGTCAAAATAAAACAGCCCTTAAGGGGCTGAGTTTTGGTTTCTTAATTTTTTGTTTTTAAGAGATTGTTTGCTTGAGTATAGCAATTTTTAACCAGTTCCCTGTCGAGATAGAGAGCTAGTTCTTTACAATTTGTGCCTAATTTTTTGAATTGAAGCTTATCAACTTCAAGATCACAAAAATAAGTTTGCACTCCTCTGAAAATAACGATATAAATAAAGTTAAATTCAG
>CAZNZR010000016.1:3171-5979 GCA_964577655.1 uncultured Candidatus Saccharibacteria bacterium
CAAAAATAAGTTTGCACTCCTCTGAAAATAACGATATAAATAAAGTTAAATTCAGTGTTTTTCAATCTCTTCATCTCGGGTGGCTGATGATAGCCAATTTTGTTTCCCTTCTTTATAAGGTGGGAAACATCATTTAAAATGATCTTAGCAAAATACTTTCTGCGCTTCAGCTGATTATCTGTAAGCGCGACTTTTGGTGAGCACATTGTAATTGGTTTTGGGTTAGGAATCTTGTGAAAGAACAAATAAATATTTTACTACTAAAAAATAAAAAAGTCAAATAAAGCTTTTAAATTACTGTCAAAATCTCTGGCTTATCTTTTGTGATGAGTATAGTATGCTCAAAATGAGCAGAATTCTTTCCATCTACCGTCTTGAAAGTATATCCGTCTTCTGCTAAATAAACTTCCTCATTACCCAAATTAATCATTGGCTCTATAGCCAGAACCATACCCGGAACGAGTTTTGGACCACGCACTCCATCATCAAAATTTGGTACAAATGGCTCTTCGTGGACTTTATATCCCACTCCATGACCTGATAATATTTTTATTATCCCAAAATTTATTTTTAATTTTTCACCTTCTTTTTTTATATAATTTTCTATAGCTTTCGAGATATCATTTACATAATTACCAGCTACTGCTGCTTTTATTCCTGACATCAGCGCGCCTTTTGCTACTTTCAATAAATCTTCATTTTCTTTAGATATTTTACCAACTGCAAAAGTAATTGCGTGATCTGATATCATACCTTTATGATTTATTCCACCATCTATAGTCACTATATCTCCATTTTTTAATATATAATCATTAGGTATACCATGCACCACAGCATCATTAACTGAAATACAAATAGAAGCTGGATAAGGATAATCAGCTCCACTCGGCTTGTAATTCAAAAAAGCTGGCTTGTCTTTATCCCTCTTCCCCTCCGGGCTCTCTGTGATTAGCTTAAAAGCTAAAGCATCTAAAGATGCTAAAGATACACCTGAACGAATATTTTCTCCTATCATCTTTACTACCCTAGCTAAACGACGAGAGGATTCACGAAGATTTTTGATGGTTGTCAGATCTGTTTTTAATTTTATATTAGACATAATTATAAATAAAATCATATCATGAAGTATGATTTTTGTAAAAAGAGTTATCTAAAAAAACATAAATTATTGATTTTAAGACTAAAACTGAAATGGAAAGAAAAGGTGAAAAAGGAATTTATAGACACGAGCCACAGTGAATTAATTAAATTATTCTCTCTTTGTAAGAGAGATAATCCTGTAAGATACAGGATTGCAAAATAGTTGAAGGATTTAAAAAACAAGTAAAACTAAGAAAAATAAATCCGTGATCTATTGATCAAGGATTTATTTTAATTTATCAATTCTGAGACTTGTTTTTGTAGATCTAATAATTTATCCAATTCTTCTTTTTTACCATCAATATCCCTTTTATATTTTTCTTGTAATTTTGATTTTGATTCATCTAAGATTGATTTTAGAGATCTGTTGTTGGAACTAGAAAAATATCTAATATCATCTATAACTTTAGATTTCTGACCGAAAGGAAGTCCGTTTTCTGAATCTCTAATCATTTTCAAAGTCTGTTCAAAATCATTACTTTTCTTTGCGACATTATTAGTCCAATCTTCATTTAAAGCTTTTTTATCTACATTATTCAAATGTTCATCAATTTCTTTTATTCTATCTTTTCTTTTACTATTACCAAATCCTAATGCTGAACGTCTTATTTGATCTTCTAACTCTCTCTTTTCTTTTTCTAGACCACTAATCTTAGCATATTCATTATTAATTCTAATAACATTTTCTTCAACTTCTAACAAAATTGTTCTACCATCTTTATCTCTAGCCACAACAGAATCCAAAACCCCTTTTTCTTTTGCAAACTCCACAAGTTTATCAAAAGCACCATCTATACTACCAGCATCAGACTCTAGATAATTTATTGTTTTTTTATTTTCCTCTATAACTTTATTCAAGATTGGTATTAAATTTTTTTCTTCCACTGATTTACCTAATAAATTTTCTAAATTTTTACGAAGCTGATTAAGTTTTTCTTTATCGGCTTCAGCTTTTTCTTTTTCTCTTATTCTTTTTCCTTCCGAGGTATTTTCAAAATTAGATTCTAAATCTTTTTCTTGAGAAGAAATATTTTTATCCATCTCTTCTGATTTTTTCTTTAATTCTTTTTCTTTACTTTTAGTAGCCTTTAATTTTTCATCATCATCTCCAAAAATATCTTTTTTCGTCTTTTTGAATAATTCTACATCTTCATCGCTACCACTACCTACCATCTCTTTTATAGCAGCTCTCTGTCCAAGAATATTTTTCTTTCTTTCTTCTCTAGTGTCTTTTACGTCTGATTCTAGCTCACCCTTTTCTGCTTTTAATTTTTCTAGAGCAGCTTTATCTACTAGATATTTCTCATCTAACTCTCTCTGTCTTGCTTCTTCCTGCTCTTTTGAGAGAGTAGCCTCGGCTTGCTTTTCTTTTTCTTTTTGCTCTTTTATTAGTTTTGCTTTTTCAAGTGCAGATAGACCTTTATTATCTGTTGGTGCTCCTCCTAGTGATGTCATATATTTATTAATCTAATTAATATTATTAATACAATATAAGTATAAAATACGCAGAAGAAAATAAAATATTTACATATTTTAAAAAGTATTATATGATAATTATTAATTTTAGAAAAATAAAACCCCTTTCTTTTGAAGGGGTTTTATTGATAAATTTCTTTTTTTATTTTAATACTCCCTCATCGTAAGCTGAGCGTCGACTTTTTTTACAAA
>CAZNZR010000017.1:0-4965 GCA_964577655.1 uncultured Candidatus Saccharibacteria bacterium
TGAAAAATAAAGATAAATGGGGATAAGTAAAAAAATAAAAAATAGATAAATTTTGTTTTTTATATTTGTCGTTTTCATTTTTTAATTAATGTCTTTTATAAAATTTAAACAAAACAAAAGTCGCTACAAAACGCAGCGACCCTTGCTTATATGCTTATATTATATAGCTATAACATATATAAAGCAATGCTTATTTATATAAGACTGTGGATAACTAAACGACAAAAAATACACCCATTTTGTTGGGTGTATTTTTGTAAAAAGATGTCGTTTATTTCTTGACAGGAGCTCCAGCTTTTGGTCTTTTTGCTCCATATCTGGATCTGCCTTGTTTTCTATTATCAACACCTGTGGCGTCTAATCTACCTCTCACTATATGATATCTAACCCCAGCTAAGTCTTTTACTCTACCTCCACGAATCATAACCACGGAATGCTCTTGTAATTTATGCTTTTCTCCAGGAATATAAGCTGTTACTTCTTGCTGATTAGTCAATCTAACTCTGGCTATTTTACGCAAAGCTGAGTTAGGTTTTTTAGGAGTGGTTGTGGTAACTTTTACACAAACACCTCTTTTAAAAGGAGAATTGTAAAAATTAGCCTTATTTTGCACAGAATTCCACCCTTGAGACAATGTTAAAGATCTTGACTTTCTTGCTGTTTTACTTCTTTTATTTTTTATAAGTTGATTAATTGTTGGCATATATTTGTATAAATATAATATATTTAAGAATTATTTGCAATTTTAGCTTGACATATTATCCTTTTTGTTTCTAAATCTTCTAGCAACAATATGTGGATTAGAATATTTCTTGCTTCTTCTTGTTTTTCGACCTCCTGTGACTTTACCAGTAGCCGTCTTAGGCTTTCTAGTTCCTCTTGGTTGTGATCCTTCACCTCCTCCATATGGATGATCTACCGGATTTTTAGCTTTTGCTCTTGTTTTTGGACGAATACCTAACCATCTGCTTCTTCCAGCTTTACCAATAACTCTTAATCTATATTCATCATTTGATACAGAGCCTATTGAAGCAAAACAAAAATCTGGTACTTTTCTTACTTCTGATGAAGGTAATTTTATAGATGTCCAACCATTATCGTGCGCAACTACTTGAGCAAAACTACCAGCACTTCTTACTAATTTTGATCCAGAGCCTTTCTTTATTTCAATATTATATATATTGGTTCCTACAGGAATGTTTCTTAAGATACATCTATTTCCAGGAAGAAGATCCACCTTTTCTGAAACTATAAATTTATTTCCTACTCTCACTTCTTTGGGAAGTAAAATATATCTTTTTTCTCCATCAGCATATACAGCTAGACCTATAAATCCTGATCTATTTGGATCATATTCAATAGAGACTATTTTTGCTGGAATATCTATTTTATTGTACCTAAAATCTACTTCTCTATAACTTCTCTTGTGACCAGAGCCTTTATAATAAGAAGTGATACGGCCCATAGAATTTCTTCCTGTTCCTCTACTAAATCCTTTTGTTAAAGATTTTAAAGGATCTGTCTTAGTCAAAAGTTTTCTGTAATCAATACCTGTCATTGTTCTTCTAGACGGCGTTGTTGGTTTGTATTTTTTCATAATTTCTATTCTTTAATTAAATTATCGGCTTAATTGACCATAATTTTTAATAATTTTAAGCAAGATTAATTTTGTCTCCTTTTTTTAAGAAAACTTGCGCTTTCTTAAAGCTGGATTTATATCCTAACTTACCTCTTGTAAATACAGCCTTTCTTGGTTGATTAACTATATTTATCTTTACAGGCTTCACTTTATATATCTTTTCTATTTCTTTTGCTAACGATAATTTAGTTGCATCAGTCTTCACATTAAATGTGTAAACATTCTGAGAAGACATGTTAGACGCTTTCTCGGTTAGTCGAGGAGAGATAATTAAAGATAAATTGACCACTTCTTCTTTTGTTTGTATTTCTTTTTTAGCCATAAATTTATTTTAATTTATTCTTAAGATATTCGACTGTAGTTTCTGGATTGATAATTACAAGATATCTAGCATTAGCTACATCATTTGGATTAAGATCATCCATATTGTGTGCCAATACATAAGGTAGATTCCTAAAAGCCCTTTTCTCTTTTACATTTAATTTTGGAAATGTAAGATAGACATTGCCTTTCTTTTTGAAAACAAGATTTTCAAAATTATTTACAGAAGAAATATTCTTCATTATTTCTACCGCGTCTTTTGTCTTAGCGTTTTGTGATTGTACTTCATCTAAGAAGAGGATTTTTCCATCTCTAAATTTAGCTGACAGCAAATTGAAAAGCGCTTGTATCTTAAGATTCTTTGGCAATTCTTTTTTATAATTTTTGGTTGATGTTGGACCATGAGTTACACCTCCGTGTCTCCAAATTGGAGATCGTTTAGAGCCGTGACGAGCCCTTCCTAGACCTTTTTGTTGCCAAGGTTTTTGGTTTGATCCTGCGACTTCACCTCTATCTTTTGTATTTGCAGTACCAGCTCTTTGATTTGATCTTTGGATATAAAGCACTTGAGACACTAGGTCATTATTGAATTCTAATCCAAAAATTTCCTCTGGCAAATCAACTTCTTTTACTTCTTTTCCGAATTGATTGTATACTTTTGTTTTCATAAATTTATTTTTGTATTAGCTCAATAATTGTTCCTCTTTTTCCTGGAACGGCACCCTTAACTAAGATTAGACCATTCTCAACATCGACATCAAGAACCTGAACATTTTTCTGTGTAATTCTATCTCCACCCATTCTGCCTGCCATGCGCATACCTTTTGCTACTCTACCTCCAGCACGACCACCACCACCGATAGATCCCGGCTCTCTATGTGAATGCTTTTGTCCGTGTTGACCCCATCCACCTTTAAATCCATGTCTTTTTACTACACCTTGAAAGCCTTTTCCTTTTGAAACACCAGAAAGAGTTACAATATCTCCTGCTTGAAAAATATCAAGATTAATAGTCGCCCCTTTCTGTAGATCTCCGCCTTGCGTCCTAAATTCTTTCACTATTTTGAAAGCTTCTCCTGTGTGTCCTAAGACAGACTTGGATATTCTTTCTTTCTTTTGAGATAATGAAGCTACTTGCACTGCTTCATAACCATCTTTACTTTTATTTTTTATCTGAGTTACAGTAAGTGGCTCAGCGGACAATACGGTCGCAGGATGAACTGCTCCATCTCCATCAAAAAACTGAGTCATATTCTGTTTAACAGCAATCATGAATTTCATATATTTCTTTTCTGAAACGACATAACCCTCTTAGAGGGTCATTGGTCGATTTGATTATAAGTTTGGTAATTATTTTTAACCCATCTTTACATTTATATCAACTCCAGATGGAAGTGATAGATTTGTAAGAGCCTCTATTAGCTTTGGGTTTGGATTTGATATATCAATCAATCTTTTATGAACACGAATCTCAAACTGTTCTCTAGCATTTTTGTAAATAAATGTAGATCTATTTACAGTATATTTAGAGATCTCTATAGGAAGAGGAATTGGACCCGCTATCACAGCGTCAAACCTCTTTGCCGTGTCTATTATTTGTTTGACAGATATATCCAAGATCTTTGGCTCGTATGCTTTTACAAGAATACGAAGTTTATTTTCTTCACCTTTTTTGGCTTTAGATTTAGAAAAGTCTATTTCTAATTTATTAGCCACAGGTTTTTTATGTACAGCTTTTTTAGCAACAACTTTTTTTGTTGCGGTCTTCTTTACTGTAGTCTTTTTTGTTTCTGTCATATTTTTATTTACAAATAATTTTTAAAAGAGCGATTAATTTTTTATTAAGCAATGATTTTAGTTACTACTCCAGCTCCAACTGTCTTGCCTCCTTCACGAATAGCAAATTTTCCTTGCTCTTCAAGAGCGATAGGAGCTATAAGCTTAACCTTCATTCCTTTAATAGTGTCTCCTGGCATAATCATTTCTGATCCTGCTGGAAGAGTACATTCACCAGTAACATCTGTTGTGCGTACATAGAATTGTGGTTTATATCCATTTAGGAATGGAGTATGTCTTCCTCCTTCTTCTTTTTTAAGAACATAAACTTCACATTCGAATTCTGTGTGAGGAGTGATAGATCCTGGCTTTGCTAAGACTTGTCCTCTCATAAGGTCTTCTTTCTTTACACCTCTAAGTAGAAGTCCTGCATTATCTCCAGCTTGTCCTTCTGATAATGATTTATTGAACATTTCAATACCAGTCACAGTAGTCTTCTTTGTATCACCAAGACCGATGATTTCAATTTCATCATTAAGCTTGATCATACCTCTTTCGATTCTTCCTGTACATACAGTTCCTCTTCCTTCAATTGTGAAGATGTCTTCGATTGGCATTAGGAAAGGCTTATCAAGTTCACGAACAGGCTCTGGAATCCAATTATCAAGAGCATTCATAAGTTCAACGATCTTTTGTGCCCATGGATCATTAAGATCTTTCGCTTCAGCAGCCTTAAGACCTGATCCTCTAATAACAGGAGTATTTGCTCCATCATATCCATTCTTTGTTAGAAGTTCTCTAATCTCTTCTTCTACCAGATCAATCATTTCCTGATCTTCTACCATGTCACATTTATTTAAAAATACTACGAACTTTGGAACACCTACTTGCTTTGCAAGAAGAACATGTTCTCTTGTTTGTGGCATTGGCCCATCTGTAGCTGCTACTACTAGGATAGCGCCGTCCATCTGAGCTGCACCTGTGATCATGTTTTTCACATAATCCGCGTGACCTGGACAGTCAACGTGTGCATAGTGACGATTTGCTGTTTCGTACTCCACGTGAGCAGTGTTAATGGTGATTCCACGTGCCTTCTCTTCGGGAGCATTATCAATTGAATCATACGAACGCTTTGCAGACAAGCCGGATTTGGCCAATGCCATTGTGATCGCTGCAGTGAGCGTTGTCTTACCATGGTCAACGTGGCCAATTGTGCCAATATTGACGTG
>CAZNZR010000018.1:0-2916 GCA_964577655.1 uncultured Candidatus Saccharibacteria bacterium
ATCCTATTCCTTAAAACCTTGTCTTGAAAAATTCTTTTTAAAGTTTGCATATTTTTTAATTTAAACCCTACCTCCTCCTCGCTATGCTCGGAGGTCTCCTTCCCTAAAATTTAGGGAAGGATTAAGGATGGGTTCTTATAAGATTATTTTAATTTTTCTTCTACTGCTTTTGAGACCGCACATTCTTCTATTTTTATTTTCTTAGTTAAATCACCTTTGGCTAAGATTTTTACTTTAGGAAGTTTGCCGTGTCTAGCTTCAATAAGGCCTTTTGCAAGAAGAGAGGCTGGATTAACTACTTCTCCATCTTGAAAAATGTTTAGAGAACCTAGATTAACTACGGCAAAATTTTTCGCATGTCTGAAAACTACAGTATGAGATCTATTAATGCCATGACCACGCAGCTTAGGTAGCTTTTTGATTGTATCTCTTAGAGCAGGACGAACTCTGTTACCAGCTCTTGCTGTCTGACCTTTTCCACCACGACCAGCTTGTTTTCCTCTTCTTCCGCCACGAGCAATCTGCTTACTCTTTTTTAACTTATGGGTTCTTTTTATTTGATGTGTTTGCATAAATTTATAAATTAAATATTTATCTAGTAAACATTCTTAATGCTTTCATTGTTGCTTTTGCATTATTCATTTTATTTTTTGTCCCTGAATGGAATTTGGCTGTAACATCATTTACTCCCGCAAGAGCGAGTATTGTTCTCGCTGATGAGCCAGCAACGATACCTTTGCCTCTATTAGGACTTAGCCATACTGTCGCTGATTTGTATTTAACTTTTACATCATAAGGTAAAGTATTGCCTTTTGATAACTTCAAGGTCATCATGTTCTTTTTCGCATTTTTCATAGCTTTCTCTATAGCAAGCTGAGTATCAAGGGCTTTGCCTGTACCAAATCCAATCCTTCCATTTCTATCTCCTGCAGCAAGAGCTACAGCAAGAGAGAATCTTCTTCCTCCAGATACAACACGGGTTACTCTTCTTATGTCTATTGTTTTTGAGTCGAACTCTGGCTTTTCTCTAGGAGCTCTAGGAGGGCGAGAACCTCCTTTTCCCATAGGCCTCTTTCCTCTTTTTCTAATTTCCTCTTGAGGAGTAGCTTCTTCTACTGCAGGACCAGAAACTAAAGACTCTTCTCCTTCTATATTTAATTTTTCTAAATTATTTTCTGACATATATTTATATAATAATACAAGATTTTCTTTTAAAATTCTAGACCACCCTCTCTAGCTCCTTCAGCTAAAGCTTTGACTCGACCTTTGTAAGGAAATCCCCCTCTATCAAATACTACTTTTTTAATTTTTAATTTCTTAGCATTTTCTGCAAGAGCTGTACCTACTTTCTTAGCAGAATCTACTTTATTTATCTTTTCATTAAGATAAGACTTTATATCTGCTGCACTAGCAAGAACTTTACCTGTCTCATCATTTACTATCTGAGCATAGATAAATCTATTAGACTTAAAGACAGCAAGACGAGGTGTGCTCTCATTACCAGAGACTTTTGCGCGGATCTTCTTGTGAAGCTTTGCTCTTTTTTCAGTTTTGTTTTTTATAATTACTTTTTTCATATTTTTATTTTACTGTGTAGTTCGTAGCTTTAGCGAAGAACTATGCAGATTTTTTACCTTGCTTTCTTCTTAATACTTCGTCGCTGTATCTAATACCCTTACCCTTATAAGGCTCTCCCGGCTTAATCTTTCTTGCTTGCATTGCAAAAAGAGCAACTGCTTCTTTGTCTAATCCAGAAATAACTAGAGTATTTTTATCTATAGCGACTGTGACATTCTTTGGGATATCTAAAAATACTGGATGAGAAAATCCAACATTTAATTGTAATTTATCTCCCTTGATCTCCCACTTAAATCCTACTCCTTCTATTAGAAGCTTTTTCTCAAATCCATTCTGAACACCTTGTATCATATTTTCTATATGAGACATGTATGTCCCCCAGATAGTATTTGAAAATTTATCATTTCTAATAGGTGAGCTAGAAATAATATTATCTTCTATCTTTATAGACACTAAATCTTGATTAAAATCTCTTTTTAATTCACCTTTTTGACCTCGGACAACAATATTACCATTATCAATGGATATTGATACTCCATTAGGCACTTCTAAATTTCTTTTTCCTATTCTTGACATATATTTATTATTTACCAGATATTAAATAATACTTCCCCGCCACAAAGCTCTTTACGAGCTTCCTTGCCAGTAAGAATACCTTTTGGAGTAGAAAGGACGACCAAGCCTTTTCCAAATTTAAACTTTCGTAAATCTCTGTATCCGAGATAAACTCTTTTTGATAATTTAGACACTCTCTCAATATCGCTTATCTTAGGGAAAACGTTTGGATGCTTTCCTGTATATTCAAGTACTATCTTAAGATTCTTTTTATTTTTACCAGTATCTAATACTTCAAAAGTTTTTATGAAGCCTTCTTGTTTAAGAACTTCTAATATAGAAGTCTTCATTTTAGAATGAGGAACTACTATTGAGTCTTTTCTGACTTTACCTGCATTCTTTATACCGGTTAACATGTTTGCTATTTGATCCATATATTTTCTGTGTCCCGCCGAAGCTTTGTGCGAAGGCGGATATTATTTATTTACCAAGAAGATTTCTTGACTCCAGGTATCATACCTTCATTTGCTAATTCACGAAAACAGATTCTGCATAAATCAAAATCACGCATGTATCCGTGTTTTCGACCACATTTAAAACATCTTCTCACAATTCGAGAAGAAAACTTAGGAGCTTTTTTTGCTCTTGCTTTGACTGATGTCTTTGCCATATTAATTTTAAATATCTTGTCCACCAAAGCTAAAAGCGAAAGTGGATGCTAATAATATTTTGCTATAAGAATATCAAATGGAGTAAATGTAGCTTTCTTTAATATAAATACTA
>CAZNZR010000019.1:0-2808 GCA_964577655.1 uncultured Candidatus Saccharibacteria bacterium
AATTCTTATAAAGAAGTCTCGGATATTTCTATTTATAACAATGATCTGATATCAGGAGTTTATGAAATGGGATCTATTATAAAGCCGCTTACTGTAGCTGCCGCTCTTGACTCAGATACAGTTACGGAAAGTACTACTTATAATGATACTGGATCTATAACTTTAAATGGCTATACTATTTATAATTTTGATAAGAAAGCAAGAGGTCCAAATACACCTCTTCAACAAATACTTTCCCAATCTCTTAATGTCGGTATAGCATTTTTAGTTCAGAAAATGGGTAATGATAAATTGAGTGATTATTTTCATAAGTTTGGTATAGGAGATTATACAGGAATAGATCTTCCAAATGAATCCTCAGGTCTTGTTGCTAATTTAGATTCAGATGTGGTAGTTGATTCTGTAACAGCTGGATTTGGGCAAGGTATAGCTATTACTCCTATTCAGACTATAAGAGCATTAGCTACTTTAGGAAATGGTGGAATATTAGTAACTCCTCATATAGTCAAGAGTATAACTTATGATAACGGCGAGACAAAAGTTATAGCCCAAGATAAAGGGGATATTATTTTTAATAATGCTTCTACTAGCGAAAGGATTAGTAAATTATTAATAAAAGTAGTAGATGAAGGTATGCACGCCAAGAATCCTAAATATACTATTGCAGCCAAGTCAGGGACAGCTCAGATGGTTAATTCAAATACAGGAAAATATTATGAGGACAGATACCTCCACTCTTTTTTTGGATATTTTCCGGCCACGAGTCCTAGATATATAATTTTTCTTTATCATACAAATCCAAGAGGGGCTCAATATGCTTCACAGACCCTTAAGGAGACTTTTTTTGAGTTAGTAGATTTTCTCATTGGATATTATGAGATACCTCCTGATAGATAGTCTATATTAAGTTAAGCTTTATTAAGAAAAATAGTTTTATGATATAATGCTTTTTATATTTAGTAAAAAATTAATAAAAATACAATATGTCAAATGTAGTTCAACATACTCACTCTCCTTCTAAAGGAAAAAAGAAAAATAATGGAGCCCTTGTGGTAATAATCTCACTTTTAGTAATAGTCGGTATTCTTTTTGGGCTTAATTCATTTTTAAGTAGCAAAAACAAAAAAGATACATTTCTTATAACAAAAATTTCTGATGCGGGTTACACTTTTGGCCAGCAAGATGCTAAATTTAAATTAGTAGAATACGCTGATTTTCAATGTCCAGCCTGCTCTCTTTTTTCTCCTATTTTACATGAGGTGGTCAATAATATAAATTCCAAATATGGTTCTTCTACCATTTCTTTGACATTTAAATATTTTCCATTAGTTTCTATTCATTCTAATGCTTTACTTTCTACTTATTCTGCAGAGGCTGCTAAAAATCAAAGTAAATTCTGGGAGATGCACGATATTCTTTTTGCGAATATAGAAGAGTGGGGAGAAGCTTTAGATGCAAAATCAAAAATAGAAGGGTATGCTAGAGATATGGGTCTCGATATGGCTAAATTCATTCAAGATAGAGATAGTCAAAATACAAAAGATATTGCTACTAATGCGCTTAGAGAAGCTACAAAATTAGGCCTAAATCATACTCCTACTATATTCTTGAATGGAGAAGAATTACAAAATGTGCCTCTTTCCGCAGATTCTTTACAGAATATTTTAGAAGAAAAGATTAATAGTGCTAATAATGAAGTAAATAATAATCAATAAAAATATAATTAAAAATATATGGGAATAAAACAATTTTTTACAAAGCAAGCAGCAAAATATGCTACCAGAAATCTACCAGATGACCAGAAAGAAATAATCAATGCTCTAGTTGGTGAAAACCCAGCTCTTTTCGAGAAGATCGCAAAAGAGACTCAAGAATTAGTAAAGCAAGGCAAGCCAGAAATGTATGCAGGATTTGAAGTGATGAAAAAATATCAAAAAGAGCTTCAAGAAGTCGCCGCAAAAGCTGGAGTACAACAAAAAGTAGAGAGATAATTATGTCTTTAAGTATAGGAATAGTCGGATTGCCAAACGTTGGTAAGAGTACACTCTTCAACGCACTAACTAAAAATAGTGTGCCTGCAGAGAATTATCCATTTTGTACTATTGATCCATCAGTTGGAATTGTTGAGGTACAAGATGAGAGACTTTATGCTTTATCAAAAATGAGTAATAGTAAAAAGACTATTCCTGCAATTGTAGAATTTGTAGATATTGCAGGACTAGTAAAGGGGGCATCAGAAGGTGCTGGTCTCGGTAATAAATTTCTCCAACATATTCGTGATACAGATGCGATACTAGAAGTTGTGAGAATATTCGAAGATGATAAACAGATACATGTAGAGAATAGGATTGATCCATATCTTGATATACAGATAATTAATTTAGAATTGGGACTCGCTGATCTTGCTACAGTTAAGAAAAGATTAGAAACGATAGAAAAAGATGTAAAAAAAGGGGACAAAATGGCTATAAAATTTAAATCACTACTAGAAAAATTAAAAAATATTTTAGAGAATGATAAGCTTGCTAGGACTATTTTAAATGAGGAAGAAATAAGTAAAGATGAGGAGGCTATAAAATTATTAAAAGAGCTACATCTTATAACCATGAAGCCCATACTCTATGCACTCAATAAAAAAGCTGGAGCAAAAAATCTTGATGAGGTATCAGATAGTCGCTGGACTGAATTATTGAAATACTTTAAAGAAAATAATTTTAACTATTGCCTTATAGACGCAAAAGTAGAAGATGATCTAAAAGATTTTGAAGGGGAGGAGAAGGAAATTATGAGAGCTGAACTTATGACTGT
>CAZNZR010000020.1:0-2674 GCA_964577655.1 uncultured Candidatus Saccharibacteria bacterium
TTTGGTGGAGGAGGATTTGGCGGATTTGGAGGAGCTAAGGAGAAGCGAGGTAGAGACATGTCTCTTGAGATGGATATATCTTTTGAAGAATCTATTTTTGGGGTAGAAAGAAATGTCCTAATCTCAAAAATTTCAAAATGTAAGACTTGTCATGGATCTGGTGCAAAAGTTGGTACAAAAATGGAGACTTGTAAGAAATGTAATGGTAAAGGCAAAATTCAAGATGTGAAGAGAACTATATTCGGGGCTATGCAATCAGTAAGAGCTTGTGACGAATGTCACGGCAAAGGTGAGATTCCAAAAGAAAAGTGTGATACTTGTCGTGGAGCTGGTATTTTGAATGCAAAAGAGGATATAAAGATAAGTGTACCAGCTGGAATTAATAATGGTGAAGTGCTTCGTATGACCGGCATGGGTGAAGCTGTCGCACATGGTCACGCTGGAGATTTATATATAAAGATATTTGTAAAAGCTGATAAAGTATGGAAGAGAGAGGGACATGATCTAGTGATAACTCATAATATTAAATTATCTGACGCTATACTCGGGGCTGCTCATAAACTAGAAGGGATTGATGGAGCTATTGATTTGCATATTCCAAGCGGGGTATCTCCTTCTGATATTTTAAGAGTGAAGGGTAGAGGTGTCCCTATAGCGCATAGCAGAGGAAGTAGAGGGGATGTACTTGTAAAATTAAATATTCAAATACCAAAAAAGCTATCAAGAAAAGCTGAAGAATTGATTAATAAACTTAAAGAAGAAGGACTATAAGATACTTTTTACAAAGTTATTGACCGACTATATTTGATCCATTCATATAGGAAATCACAAATAGAAGTAATAATATTACGAGCACTATAAAAGAGACCAAGAACCACCTCTTATTTTTATCTTCTTGAATGATGATATTATTTGAGTTTACATTATTATTATTGTGATCAAGATTTTGTAAATCCATATTTTTTAAACTCTTTTCTTATAAATATTATATCATATTTTAAATCAATTATTTTAATTAAGTACTTTATCTCCATTTATAAAAGAAGCAATAAACAGAAGTAGTACCATAATCAGTATAAATACTAAAATAGTTATCATTATATGAAAGTCAGCTTTCTTTTCGGATTTTGGATCTTCTTGAATTATAATGTTATTTGAATTTATGACATTACTGTGATTAAGTTTTTGATCTAGAGCATGATCTACTTGCTCAAGTTCTCGATTTATTTTTTCTAAATCCATATTTTTATAAGATATTATCTTAATTAATACTGATATTATATCATAAAAATATTGGCTATATCGATTTTTCGAGTTCAAGATTTTAGTGTATAATAGGAAGTATATTTTGCCCGATCGTCTAATGGTAGGACAACGGTTTCTGGCACCGTTAATTGAGGTTCGAGTCCTTGTCGGGCAGCAAAAATATGTTGAAAAAAGATTTAAAAATATTTTCTTTACCACAAAAACTTAATGAGAATAGTCTGGAAAAGTATCTTTTTTCAAGCTTTGTTCCCAAAGAGAAAATAATTGAAAATATTAAGATCTCTAATTCTGTTATTGAAAATTCTGATTTTTCTAGTGTAATTTTTAAAAAAGCTGAATTCGATAATATTGTAATAAGTAAAACAAATTTATTAAATTCTAAATTAGAAGAAAATTATTTATTTAAAAATTTTATTTCTAAATCAAGATTAAGTGGTATCCAAATATTGGATTCTAATATAAATAACACTATATTTGAAGATTGTAAAATAGATAACTCCTCATTTAGATTTTCTAAATTAAAAAACATAAAGTTTGAAAGATGTTTATTAAGAGAAGCTGATTTTATTGGTGCAAATCTAGAAAATGTAATATTTATGGATTGTGATATGACTTTATCTAATTTTTCTAATACACAATTAAGACATGTTAATCTTACTGGTTCAAATATTGTTGGAATAATGTTTCCCATTTCAGAATTAAAAAATTTAATAATTGATTTTTCTCAAATGATTCATATATTGAAAATTTTAGGAATTGTAATAAAATAAAACAATGATTAAAACCATCACTGTAAACGATAAAATGCAAAAAGGATACAAATATAAATTGGTAGCGCCAGTGGGGAGAAATTTTCATCCTGAATTCAGTCCAGATCTAACCCCTAAAGAAATGCTAGAGCTAGGAGTATTCGGCGGTAGATATATGAGAGATTGTAAAAAAGAATTTCCAAAGTCTTGGTTTATAAAAGCAAAATTACATAAAGAAGGTGTGAAGGGACACGATAAGAATCTTAATTTTTTCAAAGTCGACGCATCTCAACCTCTCTCAGTCTGGAGACAAAAAGGCTGGATATATGAGGATGATCCTAGAGGATGGTTCCAGTGGTATTGTCGTTATTATATGGGTCGTAGAATTGAAGGGGAGGATGGTAGACAGATAAAGCGCTGGAAAGCTATCAGGAGGCATATAGGCGGTCTGAGAGGCGCCTGTAGAGCAGGAGATATCAACTGTAGACCTAGACAGAGACAGGCTCTATTACACTGGGCATACGATAGTAGAAGAATATAGATTATATTTATGTCAAGCCGTATTTATTATTTTTTTGTTATATAATATGAATATAGACTTTTTAATTTAAAAGATTATTTTAACTCCTTTTAAGGATTTTTATTTTATGGAATTTGCA
>CAZNZR010000021.1:0-2643 GCA_964577655.1 uncultured Candidatus Saccharibacteria bacterium
AGTTCTTGTTAGCGCAGCAGATATCAAATCGTATCTCAATGAGAAGATAAACAAAGTAGATTCTGCTAAGAAAGTAGGTATCACTATTGCAGATAATGCTAAGAAGTTAAAAATTACAAAAGTAGTTTTTGATCGAGGAGGTTTCCCTTATAAAGGTCGAATCAAGGCTCTAGCAGAAGGCGCTAGAGAGGGAGGTCTAGAATTTTAAAAGAAAATCTTGTATTATTAATATAAATATATGTCAGAAATAAAATTAGAAAAATTGGGTACAGAAGGAGAAGAAGCTTTAGTCTCTAGCCCTTTGATGGAAGAAGCTTCTAATGTGGAAGAGACTAGAAAGAAGGGTAGAAGACCAATGGGAAAAGGAGGTTCTCGTCCTCCTAGAGCGCCTAGAGAAAAGCCAGAGTTTGATTCAAAGACTGTTGATATAAGAAGAGTGACTCGTGTTGTGTCTGGAGGTAGAAGGTTTTCTCTCGCTGTGGCTCTTGCTGCAGGAGATAGAAATGGAAGGATAGGTTTTGGAACTGGTAAGGCTCTAGATACTCAGCTTGCAATAGAGAAAGCTATGAAAAATGCAAAAAAGAATATGATGACCTTGAAGTTATCAAAAGGCAATACTTTACCTTATGATGTAAAAGTTAAATACAAATCAGCGACAGTATGGCTAAGTCCTAATAGAGGCAAAGGTATCGTTGCTGGCTCATCAGCGAGAACAATACTCGCTCTTGCGGGAGTAAATGATGTTACAGCAAAATTCCACTCAGGAACTAAAAATAAAATGAATAATGCTAAAGCTACAATCAAGGCTTTAAGAATGTTTACTAGATAAATATTTAATTTATAAATTTATGCAAACACACCAAATAAAAAGAACCCACAAGTTAAAAAAGAGTAAGCAGATCGCTCGTGGAGGAAGAAGGGGAAAGCAAGCTGGTAGGGGTGGAAAAGGCCAAACAGCGAGAGCTGGTAATAGAGTCCGACCTGCTATAAGAGATACAATTAAGAAGCTTCCTAAGCTTCGTGGACACGGTATCAATAGATCTCACACAGTGATATTTAAGCATGCAAAAAATTTTGCAGTAGTTAATCTTGGAGCTCTCAATATATTCCAAGATGGAGAAGTCGTTAATCCTACTTCTTTATTAGCCAAAGGTCTAATAGAGGCTCGTCACGGCAAGCTTCCTAAAGTAAAAATTTTAGCAAAAGGAGATCTTATTAAAAAAATAAAAATCGAAGAATGTGCGGTCTCAAAAGCAGTTGAAGAAAAATTAAAATAATCTTATAAGAACCTATCCTTAATCCTTCCCTAAATTTTAGGGAAGGAGACCTCCGAACATAGCGAGGAGGAGGTAGGGTTTAAATTAAAAAATATGCAAACTTTAAAAAGAATTTTTCAAGACAAGGTTTTAAGGAATAGGATCTTATTTGTCGTAGCTATCTTAGCTATAGTTAGGGTCTTGGCAGTAATTCCTATTCCAGGAGTAGACAAAGACGCTTTAGCAAACGCGCTTTCTAGTAGTAGTCTCTTAGGATTTCTTAACATCTTTTCTGGAGGAGGGCTTTCTTCATTTTCTATCATAATGTTAGGAGTTAGCCCTTATATCACCGCTTCTATCATTATGCAGTTACTCACAGTTCTGGTCCCTAAATTCAAGGAGATGTATCAAGAAGAAGGTGAGATAGGAAGAAAAAGATTTGCTCAATATTCTAGATGGCTAACTATACCTTTAGCTGCAGTTCAAGGATATGCGCTTCTAGTCCTTCTTTCTTCTCAGAAGATAATCACCACTTTTTCTCCTTCAGCCTTAGTATTTAATATACTTATAATAACAGCTGGATCAATGCTACTTATGTGGCTCGGAGAGCAGATTAATGAATATGGAATTGGTAATGGAGTCTCACTTATTATCTTTGCTGGTATAGTCGCTAGTCTTCCAACTAAAGCGCTTCAGACTTTCCAAGCTTTTGATATATCTATGTTGCCAGCGATTATCGCTACACTAATATTAGTTGTCTTAGTTATACTAGGAATAGTATATGTCACAGAAGCAGAAAGACCAATCACTATTACATATAGCAAGCAGGCAAGTAGTTTCTACGGATCAAGTGGTATTACAAATACTTATCTTCCAATTCGTCTTAATCAAGCGGGAGTTATTCCTATAATCTTTGCGATCTCTCTTCTTTTGTTTCCACAAATGATAGTTCAGCTATTTAAAAATTCTCCTAGCCCATTTTGGCAAAATGTCTCAGGAGGTGTGACTAATTTTCTAGGTAATCAATTGTATTATGGCATTACTTATTTCTTACTTGTAGTATTATTTACTTATTTCTACACAGCCGTCACATTTGATTCTGTGAAGACTTCTGAAAACCTTCAGAAATCAGGAGCTTTTATCCCAGGATTTAGACCAGGAGATTCTACAGCTGATCATATAGGAGGAATCTTATCTAGAGTTACTTTCTTCGGAGCTATATTTTTAGGTGTTATAGCTGTGCTTCCTTTAGCTCTTCAAGCTGCTACTGGTATCAATACTATAGCCATAGGAGGTACATCACTCCTTATCGCAGTATCTGTAATTATTGATTTTGTAAAAAAAGTCGACGCTCAGCTTACGATGAGGGAGTATTAAAATAAAAAAA